>SXQI01000002.1 GCA_005793025.1 Verrucomicrobiales bacterium | reverse complement strand
GGAACCACAACTGCCTGTTTGACGGGCATCACCACACTCACCCTCTGAGTGAACAAACATCGACGCAAATTGTGGGCTCATACCCCATAAAACAAAGAACTCGACCCATTTTCAAGCCCAGCCAACTGCCGGATTAAGGGTGAATACTGTTCGGTGAAATTCCTCCTTTTCCCAATGTTGTTTTGCTACGGGTGGTGGGTAAATCCGTCCACTGGAAACGGTGGGTTGCCATGCCTCTGGAGAGGTATGTTTAAAATAAAATGCAGTGGGTGTGGTCTCTCAACCGCAGACGCTTTTTTAGTAAGAGGTGATTTTGAACGCGCAGTCGCAACAAACTGGCTCATTATTCCTGTGTGGATGGTGGCAATCTACTCATTCAAAACAGTGCTTTCGGTAAACACAAAAACAAAGGAAAAACTATGGCAGAACTAACCCCAGTCGAAATCACCTACCTCATTCGCGAGTTAGATGACAACAAGAAGATGATGTTCCATTCTCAATTCGCCGCCGCGAGAAAGGACCCGGGTACCGGATTAATATTAGCATCCCTCAGTTATGACAGGATTTGGTTGGGGGAGGTTGGGTTGGGTATAATCAAAATACTAACATTTTCTGAGTGTGGCATCTGGGGTTTGATTGATCTCTTCTCCGCCAAATCTCGGTGTGACGACTATAATCGCCGAACAGCAAATGAACTGGTCATGGCGTTGAGACTGAATTAGCGGAATTTCCTGCACCCGTATTAGTCAATCGGACCGCCCGTCGCGAATAATTGACATTATCAAGCGTGGATTGTAGGGTTGGAGGCATAATACCTGTCTCTTCAACTTTGCTTGAGAGGTCTCACTTAACGAGTAGTTTGGTGAGTTCTGGGCTTCGTTGTACGCCTCAGAGGTTGGAGGTGTTTGAGGTTGTTTCGCATAGCGGGGATCATCCGACGGCGGAGGAGATTTTCAAACGGGCGAAGCGGACGATGCCTGATCTCTCGTTTGCAACGGTTTACAACTGTCTCAGCACTTTGGTGCAGCATGGGTTGGTCCGTCAGGTGACTTTGGATCGGGCTCCGGCGCGATTTTGCCCGAATATGAGGGAGCATTGTCACTTTTACTGTGATCATTGCGGGGCGGTGCTGGATATCGAAACCCCGACAGGCGGCAGTTCTCATTTAGCTCCTCTGCCACAGGGGTATCGGATCTCTAGTTACAACCTTTCCCTTCGTGGGACTTGCCCCGCATGCACGGGTTCTGCCTTGGGCCCCCGTTGCGATTAATCGGGTTACAGCGTCACCATTCTTCAAAAAACTCCAAGCGATAGAACTGGACAATTCTATGGGGTGATTCTAGTTTAGAATGGTTCTAATTAGGAACTTTTGATTCAATTTTCAAAGGGAGGATCGGACGCGAGTCACGGAGTCCTCCGCAATTTATGATGGTTTGAGGGGCGAACCCTTATCTGGATGGTTTGGAGTATGAGTACTTCCACGGAGACGATCGAACAATTTGTAAATCGAGAGTATCAATACGGTTTTGTGACCGATGTTGAGTCGGACGCTGCTCCGCGAGGACTGTCGGAGGACACGGTCCGCTTGATCTCGCGCAAAAAAGGGGAACCGGAATTCTTACTCGAATGGCGACTGAAAGCGTATCGCTATTGGCTGACGATGAAGGAACCGGTTTGGCCGAATGTTCATTATCCAAAAATCGACTATCAGAACATCATCTATTATTCGGCACCAAAGCAAAAAACGGATGGGCCGAAGAGTTTGGATGAAGTAGATCCAAAGCTGATTGAGACTTACAAAAAGCTGGGCATCCCCCTTCGGGAGCAGGAGCGGTTGGCGGGTGTCGCAGTGGATGCGGTGTTTGATAGCGTTTCGGTGGCGACGACTTTTAAGGGTAAATTGGGGGAATTAGGGATTATTTTTTGCTCATTCAGTGAGGCTGTGAAGGAGCATCCAGAGCTGATCAAAAAATACTTGGGATCGGTCGTGCCTTACACCGACAATTTTTTTGCGGCGTTGAATTCCGCGGTTTATAGCGATGGGTCGTTTTGTTTTATCCCCAAGGGTGTGAAGTGTCCGATGGAACTTTCGACCTACTTCCGAATTAACGCGGTGGATACAGGGCAGTTTGAACGGACGCTGATTGTTGCGGAGGAAGGTTCCACCGTGAGCTACCTTGAGGGTTGCACCGCGCCGCGCCGGGATACGAATCAGTTGCACGCGGCGGTTGTGGAAATCGTAGCGATGGATCGGGCCGAAGTTAAATACTCGACGGTCCAGAATTGGTATCCGGGAGACGAGATGGGCCGAGGGGGAATCTATAACTTTGTGACGAAACGCGGGTTGTGCAAAGGGGTAGCTTCTAAAATCTCATGGACTCAGGTGGAAACGGGTTCTGCGATTACATGGAAGTATCCGAGTGTTATCCTGAAAGGTGACCAAAGTGTTGGGGAATTTTATTCCGTGGCATTGACCACGAATTATCAGCAGGCAGACACCGGAACCAAAATGGTGCATATCGGAAAAAACACGAAAAGCACCATCATTTCAAAGGGAATCTCGGCTGGGCGGGGACAGAATAGTTATCGAGGTCAGGTGAAGGTGATGCGGAGTGCTAGTGGATCTCGGAACTTCTCGCAATGTGATTCGTTGCTGTTGGGTGACAAGTGTGGTGCTCATACTTTTCCTTACCTTGAGGTTAAAAATACGAGTTCCACTGTGGAGCATGAGGCCTCGACTTCAAAGATCGGCGAAGACCAAATATTCTACTGTCGTCAGCGAGGTCTCTCGACGCAGGACGCGATCAACATGATCGTGAACGGTTATTGCAAAGAGGTTTTTAGGCAATTACCGATGGAATTTGCCGTGGAAGCTCAAAAACTTTTGGGAGTGAGTTTAGAGGGAAGCGTTGGATAAGACTCGGATGGTTGCAGATTAGATTTAATTGTTAAGCGTTTGAATATGTTGGAAATCAAGAACCTGCATGCGGAGGTTGAAGGAAAAAAGATCCTTAAGGGACTGAATTTATCGATTCAGCCTGGGGAGGTTCATGCGATCATGGGGCCGAACGGGAGTGGCAAAAGTACGTTAGCCCAAGTGCTCGCTGGTCGGAATGAATACGACGTGACCGAAGGGGAAGTAATCTATAACGGCTTGGACTTATTGGAAATGGAGCCTGAGTCAAGGGCTCGTTCGGGGGTGTTCCTTGCGTTCCAATATCCCGTGGAGATTCCTGGGGTGAATAGCACCTATTTCTTGAAAGCGGCTTTCAACGAAGTCCGGAAGCATCGTGGTGAACCTGAATTGGACGCGCTCGATTTTCTGAGTCTCGTGAAGGAGAAGATGAAAGTTCTGGAGTTACCCCAGTCGCTATTGAACCGTCCGGTGAACGAGGGTTTTTCAGGGGGAGAGAAAAAGCGGAACGAGATTTTTCAGATGGCAGTACTGGAACCAAAGCTGGCGATTTTGGACGAGACTGACTCTGGGTTGGATATCGACGCACTTCGGTTGGTGGCCGAAGGTGTGAACAAGCTCAAGCGCCCAGACAATTCGCAGTTGATCATCACGCATTACCAACGATTGCTGGACTATATCGTGCCGGATTTTGTGCATGTGTTGTATGATGGAAAGATCATTAAGACGGGCGGCAAACTATTGGCTCTTGATCTTGAGGAGCGCGGGTATGACTGGCTTCTTGAAGATTATCGGGCTCAGTGCTTGAATGGGCACCCATCGCTGGCTGGAGCAAAGTGACCATGAGTTGCAGAACTTCGACCGCAGACCCAGTTCCGCGTGCCGACGCAGCTTTTCTAGCTGCTTACGAGCAGTTGGAACAGCGCGACGCGATGGCACCCTCTTGGCTAGTCGCACTTCGACGAGCAGGCAACGCGCATTTTGGGGAACTCGGCTTCCCTACCACTGAGGATGAAGAGTGGCGGTTTACCAATGTCGCCCCGATTGCGGCTCTGCCAACACATTCAGCCGTCAAAAGGGACGTCGGTTTTGACGAGTTGGAGCGGTTTACATTTGGCCAAATGCCGGTTCATCGGCTCGTATTCGTCGATGGGTGCTTTTCGTCGAAACTTTCCTCACCTGATTTGGGAAACGAGGCGTTGGAAATCTACAGCCTAAAAATAGCAATGCTGTCGGGTGTAGATTGGGTTCGGAAACATCTCGGAAAATATGCTCGAACGGACGAGAACGCATTTGTAGCTCTCAATACTTCCATGTTGGAGGACGGAGCAGCAATCCGGATCAAAAGTAAGCAAAGGATAACACTCCCCATCCACCTGCTCTTTGTTTCGACATCGGATCAAGCAGGTGCGACCAGCCATCCGCGAGTTCTTATCCTCGCTGAGCGTGGTTGCGACGCGCATATCTTGGAGAGTTATGAGAGCCTCACGGAAGGCTCGACCTTGACGAATGCAGTTACTGAAATTGCGATGGAGGAGGAGTCACGATTGGAGCATTGCCGACTGCAACAAGAGAGCACCAAGAGTTATCATGTGGGGACGGTTCAAGCCCATCAATCGCGATCCAGCAACCTAGTCACACACTCGATTTCGATGGGGGCAAAGATCGCCCGGGTGAATATCAATCCCGTCTTGAATGCAGAGGGTTGCGAATGCGTGATGAATGGTCTGTATGTAGTCGATGGCGATCAATTGGTCGATCATCACACGGCGATTCATCATGCTAAACCAAGGTGCAACAGCCACGAGTTTTACCATGGAATCTTAGACGGCAAAGCTCAGGGAGTTTTTAACGGAAAGATATTTGTCCGACCTGAAGCGCAGAAAACTGACGCCAAACAGACTAATCGCAACCTGCTCCTGTCCGACGAAGCGAGCATCCAAACCAAGCCGCAGTTGGAAATCTTCGCGGATGATGTAAAGTGTACCCACGGTGCCACGGTGGGTCAGCTTCAGGAGGAAGCGGTGTTTTATCTCCGGGCTCGAGGTATCGGCAAAGAGGCGGCTCGCCGGATGTTGGTTCACGCGTTCGCCAGCGATATCATCAATCGGATCAGCATCGAGCCGGTACGTGCAGAGTTGGATCAAATCATGTTTGATTTGTTCGAGCGCGAGCCGGGAGAATAGGGGCTGACCCGCCGAGGATCAGGTTATGTTCGAGGAACTCAATGATCTTTATCAACAGGTGATCATGGATCACAGCAAGAAGCCGCATAACTTCGGAACGCTTGCAGGTGCGAATTGCTGCGCCCGCGGTCAGAACCCACTCTGCGGAGATCAGATGCAAATTTTTCTCAAGACCGAAGATAATATCGTGCGGGATCTGCGTTGGGAGGGAGATGGGTGTGCCATTTTCAAGGCGTCTTCGTCGATGATGACCGACTCGCTGAAAGGTAAAACTCGAGGGGAAATCACGCAGTTATTTGATGAATTCCACGCGATGATTACGACCGGAGAAATTGCACCAAATAATCATTTGGGGAAACTTGAGGTGCTCTCTGGGGTTAACCGATTTCCTGCACGAGTGAAATGCGCTCTCCTAGGGTGGAGAGCAGCAATGTCTGCACTTGAGGGAGATCACCAACCTGTTTCTACGGAATAACAATATGCATTCGTCAGAACCCATTGTTTTGAGACGTGATTGCGATGCGATCATGATCCCTTCGGGAACACCCCACCGATTCAATGTAGGAACCGAAGTAACGATTACTCAATCTTTGGGTGGAACTTACACCGTAATCGGGGATGGCGTGATGGCTCGCATCGGCGAACACGATGCCGATGCCCTCGGGATCGAGCCGAAGACCGCTACAAAAACTCGGGAAGGTGCCGTCGGTCCTGTCGATGAACAGCAATTATGGGAGGCGATGAAGAGCTGTTACGATCCAGAGATCCCGGTGAACGTGGTGGATCTAGGTTTGATTTACGATTGTAAGGTGACCCCACTTGAGGAAGGTGGAAATAAGGTTGATGTAAAGATGACATTGACTGCACCCGGTTGCGGGATGGGCGGGGTCATCGCGGGCGATGTGGAGCAACGATTGTTCGGTGTTTCTGGTGTGTCTGATGTCCACGTCGAAGTCGTTTGGGACCCGATCTGGAATCAGAGCATGATGTCGGATGCCGCACGGTTACAACTGGGGTTGATGTAATCCAAGGAGTCGTTTGAATAAACAAGCTCCCTCATTATCAGAATATAGGAAGGACTTTCCGGCACTCCATCAACAAGTGCATGGTCATCCACTGATCTATCTTGATAACGCTGCCACGTCCCAGAAACCACAGGTGGTTATTGATGCGCTCACCCAATTCTACAGGTGCGACAACGCGAATGTACACCGTGGGATTCATGAGCTCAGTAACCGCGCCAGTGCTGCTTTTGAAAAAACGAGAGAACGTGCTGCCCGTTTTATCAACGCCTCGCACTCGGATGAAATTATTTTTACGAGGGGAACCACTGAATCGATCAATCTGCTAGCGAACGCTTGGGGAAACCAAACTGTGAAAGCTGGTGATGTCATTCTCCTCACAGAGATGGAACACCATAGTAACATCGTTCCATGGCAACTGTTGGCTCGTCGAACCGGGGCAAAATTGGCGTTTTTGCCCGTGAACGGGGATGAAGGTTTGCTGGATCTCTCGCGACTCGAAGACTCCCTAACCTCGAATGTGCGCCTTCTGGCGTTCACCCATATTTCCAACGCGCTCGGCACTATCAATCCCTTAGTTGAACTCTGCGAGAAGGCGCGAAAACGCGGGATTCTAACGTTTGTTGATGCGGCGCAGAGTGCAGGCCATCGTCGTCTGGATGTGCAGGAGTTGGGTTGTGATTTTCTTGCACTCTCAGGGCACAAAATGTGCGCCCCCACTGGAATTGGGTTGCTCTACGGACGTCTGGAGCTTCTTGACGATATGGAGCCGTGGCAAGGAGGCGGGGACATGATTTCAAGCGTGGATTTCCACGAGAGCACTTGGAACAAAGTTCCGCACAAATTTGAAGCTGGAACTCCAAACATTGCAGATACCATTGCCCTGCATGCTGCCATGGACTATTTGGATGCCGTGGGACGCGACCGAATCGCCCAGCACGACTCTGAGATTGGAGCGTATGCCTTTGAAGAATTAGAACGGCTGGGGAAAGTGCGGTTGTTCGGTCCTCGGAATCAACGAGCGGGTTTGGTGAGTTTTCTGCTCCACAATATTCATGCTCACGATGTTGTAACCTTCGCAGATCGACAAGGGGTGGCACTGCGCGGAGGACACCATTGCACCCAGCCGTTGATGAAAAAACTCGGAGTCAGTTCCACTTCGCGTGCGAGTTTTTATTTTTACAACACAACGGAGGAAGTTGATCGGCTGATCGAGGTGTTGCGCGGAATCCAGAAGTTTTTTGGCGAATGACGAACTCATGAGCTCGGATCCATCATTTGTTCTTGAGTCGAAGCACTCGATGCAACAGGTGCTCAAGGCTTATCCCGGGGCTCAGCGCGCCTTGTTTAAAAAATACCATATCGGCGGGTGCAGCAGTTGCGGTTTTCAACCGACGGAAACTCTTGAGGAGGTGGCTGCCCGAAACGGGAACTTGCCTGTGGAAGAGGTGATTCGTCATATCGAATCCAGTCACCTTCAGGACCTCGCAATGCAGATCGCCCCAACCGAACTTGCTGCAGCTTTGAGTTCATCTCAAACACCTCGACTCATCGACATTCGGACCCGGGACGAATGGGAGGGAGCTAGGATTCATGGTTCAGTTCTCTTCACGCAGGAATTGATGCAGGAAATACTTGGGAAATGGGGACGCGAAGAGCCGGTGGTTATCTATGATCATTTCGGGAGCAAAAGCATGGATGCTGCGGCCTATTTCCTTGGTCATGGATTTAAGAATGTAAGATCTTTGCGAGGAGGAGTGGATGCTTGGTCCTGCGAAATCGACAAAACCGTTCCTCGCTACCGATTGGAATGAAAATGCAGAACCCAGATCTCCAACAAAAAATCGCTGAGGCCATTGCTAATCCAAAGAACATGGGAGAGATGGCGTCAGCCGATGCGGTCGGTGCTGTCGGCAGTCCCAACTGCGGAGATATGGTTCGGATGTGGGTTAAGTTCAAGGAAGAGAATGGGAAAAAGGTGATCGACAGGGCCACCTTCCAAGCCTTTGGTTGCGAGACCGCGATCGCCGTGGCGAGCCTTGCGACCGAAATGATTAAAGGAAAAACGGTTGATGAAGCGTTTGCGTTGAGTGGTCAGGAACTTGCACGAGACTTAGGCCCGTTGCCACCGATGAAGATCCACTGCGGCGAGCTCGTGGAAGGGGCGTTGCGGTCGGCACTTCGGCCGACCGTGGTGTCGAATCCAAAACCCTTAGTGTCCCAAACGGGTGCTGGAACTCTGCTCGACAGTTTTGCTTCGAGTGCGACCGCTACGAAGCCAGTAAAAATGGTGTTCTTGAAAGAGGGAGAGTAACAAACCTGCCTCAGTCATTTTTGAGGACTGTTGTCGGTTTTGATCGGCTCGACCACCAGAGGAAAACCAGCACAAAAATTCCCACAAGAATTCCAGCTCCTGAAAGGTAAATCCCTTGCGCAGGAGGCGCGTATTTCATCTCAACCGTATGGTTCCCTGCTGGGATGGGGATCCCGCGCATCATGAAATTTGCCCGCACCATGACCTCGGGTTTACCATCCACCATAGCCTGCCAATTTGCTGTGAGTTTGTCGTTGTAGAGGAGAAGCGATGGGACCGTATTGAAGACGGCTAATGTGATTTTTTTCGGACTGTAGTGGGTGTATGTGATGTTTCCTGACAGGTTTGTTCCAGTGGTTGGAGCGAACGGCATCCTTTCCTCGACGATCACTTGTTCGTGTGGTTTGAAACTTGGTGCGCCAAGAAGCTTCAGTGTAGTGGTTGCATTGGTGGATTGTTGCCAATTGCTGTAGAGCTTTGCTCGGGGCAACGCCCCTGTGAATTCCACGAGTGCGAAGCGGCCGTCCGGTTTCAGAACCCAGTCTAAATCATCAATTGTCAATCGATCCACGAGAACCCCGGACTTGGGGACCATGTCGAAACTTTGCACCACTTTGAACCGATCGTGACCAGAATCCAGTTGTTGCGCGGTGCTGAGGATAGCCTCTTTATCGCCGATGAGATAGCGAGTGTTCGAAAGCTCCCACATCCGGACGAGAACCGAAGGGGGGCGATCAGGAGCGGGTATCAATCCGGTAAAAAACTGCTGATCCACTTCTGGGGGGCGAGGCATCTGGACGACTTCGAGGGATTGGATGTTGTAATACTGAAAATGATGTTGGAGCCAAGTATTGACGACACCTTCAAAAAAGCTGGTCTGTTCTGTCACAAAATGCCGGGCTGAAAAGGGGGCGATCCGGGCTGTGACACGTTGAAGATAGGGTTTGTCCCTTAACAGTTCGATGATTGGGTTGGAAGCGTAACGGTCTTTGTAGTTGTAATAAATAATCCAAGGCTGGTTCGCTCGCATCAGATCGAGTGTCAAAAAGAGACCTAACAAAAGAACGAGAAATCCTCTGCGTCGTCCTGAAAACCAACCACTCAAGATGACGATTAAAGTGAATACGGCAATTCCAACAAACACCAAAGCGTAACCGACTTCCATCTGACTGAATTGAACTGTTTCTTTTGCGTTAGACGGGGTAAGGCCGGCGAGGGAAAGGTGTTTTAATAATTCAGCGGAAGAAGAAACATAAATAAGTGCAGCGAGAGCCAGCAGACAGAAGGAGGCGATCGAACCAAAGACCCATCGTTTTTCAAATTGTGGCACGGACGTCCACCAGTCAGACAGGTTTTCCTTGATACCGGTGAGTTTAGGAACGCTCTCCTTTACGTAGCCCCTAAACAATGCTTCGAGACCAAAACCAAATAGCACCAACAATCCCATATGAAAGGGATGCATAAACTTGATGGGGTTACGGATGGTTGAGAAGTAGGGCATTTCGTAAAGGATCCGGTAGAATGGAGCGTGCCTACCCCAAGCAAGCAGGACTGAAACCAGAGCGACCGCAGAGAAGAAAAAGACGGTTCGCCGTTCGAACTGGGTGTAGGGATTGCCTTTTTTACGGAATGCGCTGACCACGCCGAATGCCGCGACCAACAATACCAGAGCACCTGCATACTCTCCCGCTCCGGAATGGCGCGACTGTGGCACACCGGGTTGCTGGCCGACAGATCCCCAGTAATTACCTCCGGCTTCCGTATCCATCCTGTAACCGAACAAACCTGGAATAAGGACACGCAGGGTCTCCAATTTAGGAAGACTCCACATGGTCGCACCATCCCAGCGTCGTTCCTTAGATTCGGCCGATTGTTCCATTCCAGCCACGCCTTGGATTTGGGTGCCGATCAGGGTGCTCAGTGCGGCTGCGGCACAAACAGCAGAAAAAAGGGCAACAATCGCGACTCGTTTCACCGCATCTCCCAGCTTCG
>SXQI01000094.1 GCA_005793025.1 Verrucomicrobiales bacterium | reverse complement strand
CTCTGGTTCGGGAGGCTTCAACAGCGGAACTGAAGTGCTCACCATCGCGGATTTGAACGCAATGGTAATCAATGCACACATCAACCAAGCAGATATCACCCGCCTGAAAGTTGATCAGGAAGTTGAAGTAACGCTCGAAGCAGTGGCGGACGTCCGGATCGTCGGAAAGGTGGAGAGGATTGCTCCACAAGCGACGATCAAAAACGCAACCAAAGGATTCGCTGTCAGGGTGGTGTTGAAAAATTTAGACGATAAAGTTCGACCCGGAATGACGGCGAATATCAAAATCCCGGTTGGATCCGTCGACAATGTTGTTTCATTGCCGTTGGCAGCGGTTTTTACAGAAAAGAATCCGGACACCGGTCGCCCTGAACGATTTGTGTATGTTGCCACAGGCGAGAAAAACGATACGTTTGAACGCCGTCCGGTGCAGGTTGGTATTACGGATTTTTTCTTTGCGGAAATTCAGAGTGGATTGAAAACGGGCGAGATCGTTGCGATGGAACAGCCAAAGCAGGAGCCGGAGAACACAACCGCTGACACCAACAAGACCTCGAAACCTGCTGCAGGAACTGCCCCTGTGGCACCTAAAGCTCCGGGGCAAACCACCACCAAAAGCACTTAAAAAGTGCCCAATTACTCATGGCTCTGGTCGAATTGCGGGACGTTTACAAGATTTACCATTTAGGCGGAGAAGAAATCCGTGCTCTGGATGGGATCAATCTCGATATTGAAGCTGGCGAACTCATTTCAATCATTGGGCCATCGGGTAGTGGTAAATCCACGCTGATGCATATTTTAGGGTGCTTAGATTCACCCTCCAAAGGAACCATCAAACTGGATGGCACGATGATTCAGGATGCCTCGCAAAGACAGTTGGCGGCAATTCGGAATCAAAAGATCGGGTTTGTGTTTCAGTTCTTCAACCTTTTGCCAAAACTCTCCGTTCTGCAAAACGTGGAGCTTCCCATGATCTACGCCGGTGCGGGTGCACGCGAGCGGAAGGAACGAGCCCAGCAGGCCCTGAGTCTCGTCCAGCTCGATAACCGCGCGAAGCACCGCCCCAGCCAACTATCGGGTGGACAACAGCAACGCGTAGCGATTGCACGGGCTCTGGTTAATAACCCAAAAATCGTTTTCGCCGACGAGCCAACGGGAAACCTCGATTCCCACACGGGGGAAGCGATCCTCAACCTTTTCCACAGCCTCAGTCAGCAGGGTCGCACGATAATCATCGTCACGCATGATCCAGAAATTGCGGCCGTCACCCCTCGGCGAATCGAGATCCGTGATGGACGAATCGCCGCTAAGCTCGATTCCAAATTGGCAGGATTAAACCTGAGCAATCCCGAAAAATCATCGACGCCTGTAACTGCGGGTTGAGCCATGGGGACTTCCAGAAATCCTCGATAATCTCTACACTGGATGCACATTTGGAACACTATTGAGCTCGGATTAAAGGAGATTTTGGCAAACAAATTCCGATCGTTCCTCACCATGCTTGGAATTATTTTGGGTGTTTCAAGTTTGGTGGCAATGTCCGCTCTCGTGACAGGAATGGAACGTGGGATGAAGGAGGCTCTAATTGCGATTGGAGGGTTGCAAAAAATCCGCGTCGAATTTCAGCCCCTTCCCGTCGAGCAACGCCATCTTCGGGATCAGGCTCCCGGATTGACGATTAACGACGTGTACGGACTACGGAATAATGCTCCACTAATCAGCAAAGTTTCACCGATCATCGAATGGAGAAGCGCAATCCTCAGTGCTAAAGGAAAATCGTTCAACCCTTTCTCTTGTTCAGGAGTTTGGCCAATCGCCGCTGAATTAAATGAGCATGTGATTCAGCACGGGAGGATGTTCAACGAAATTGACGATGAAATGGCTCGTAACGTCTGCGTTATCGGAACCGCGACACGGGATGAACTTTTTGGTTCTCCTGAAAAAGTTGGGCACGAGATCATTCCACTCGGGGAAACTATTTTTATCGGCGACCAACCGTTTACGATCGTAGGGATGTTCGAGCATTATGAGAGCGTGCAGGACAAACAAGTGCGTCAGTTAGCGAAGGACCAGCCCAAAATCATTTCAACCAACGCGACGCCGCGCAATCGGGGGTGGGGTGGTCGCCAAGGTGGTTTCGTGTTTTGGCTCAAGAATTCGACGGTCTACATTCCATTGAACACGATGTGGATCAAAATCAAATCGGGCCAACCCGGGTTTGCTCCATCCATTGCAGGAGGGCCACGATTAACAACCCTAGACTTGCGTGTGGGGGATGTGGACAAACTGACGCCGGCAATTCAGCAGGCCTATAACGTGCTGATGTCCACCCATCAGGGGATCGAAGATTTTACTTTTCGAACTCAGGAGGACTGGGCTGAGCGGATTACCAGTTCCATTAAGAATGCACGGATTAGTGGTGGAATGATTGCCGCGATCAGCCTGTTTGTGGGAGGCATTGGAATCATGAACATTATGCTGGCGAGCATTACTGAGCGGGTTCGGGAAATCGGCACCCGCAAAGCGGTTGGCGCAACTACCACTCACATTTTTGTGCAGATCATCGTGGAGAGCATGGTGATTGCGTTCATTGGAGGATTGGCAGGAATATTCAGTTCGTTCATCCTAGTAAGAAGTATCGCCACACTATCACCAACTGATAATGCGCCTGTAATCACTCTCACTTCTCTCGTGGTAGCCTTCAGTTTCAGCGTTCTTGTCGGGATGTTCGCTGGTTTGATTCCTGCCGTGAAAGCCTCGAGACTTCACCCGATCCAAGCCTTGCGTTACGATTGATCTTATGAACCTCTGGAACACTATCAGCGTTGGGTTCAAAGAGATCTGGGCTCACAAATTCCGCTCATTTCTTACCATGCTCGGCATCATCCTAGGTGTTGCCAGCCTTGTGTCGATGGCTGCGCTTGTTAAGGGGATGGAGAATGGAATGCGCGAAACCATGGTGGCGATGGGGGGTGCCGACAAAGTTTTGATTGAGGATCAACCTGTACCGCCCGATCAGGCCCATCTCGCAGATGAAGCACCGGGGCGAACTATGGCTGATGTTCTTGCCCTGCGCCAAAGTGCTCCCATGCTCCGTCTTGTTTCGCCGGAAATGGCACTAGGGGACTGCACCTTGACCCGAGGAGAAAAAATAGTCGAAGCCTGGGAATGTGCTGGGGTGTGGCCTGCTGTGCTCGATATG
>SXQI01000093.1 GCA_005793025.1 Verrucomicrobiales bacterium | reverse complement strand
CTATTGATGACCAGTCGATCGTCATAATCCCCGCTGTACAACGCCCAGATCACATTGAGCTGTTTGACGTTGTTCATGCATTTGATTTTATGCGCCTGTGCTTTCGCCTTGGCCAACGCGGGAAGGAGCATGCTGGCCAAGATCGCAATAATCGCGATAACGACCAAAAGTTCGATGAGAGTGAATCCGCGACTTCGGTTTTGAGAAGGCTTATGAATAGGTTGCATAACGCTTGATCAGGTATTCAAGACCTGTGACAACGGTCGAGGTTAGGAGGGGGACGATCCATTAGCAACTGTGCTTTGTTGAGCACATGTAGCTCCCTTCAGAGCCTGCGTCACTATTCAACTGGTGTGGCTACCGGGACAAATAACGCTTCGCCGTGGGCTTTACCCGCTTCGATCACGATTCGGTATTGTGATTCCGCGACCAATGTCTCTGGGGATGCAGGGACTCTTCCAGGAGTCATTCCTGCGATGGAAGAGCCATAAGCAAACCCTCGGACGGGTTTGGAAGCGTCTTTGGCTGTCAGTTTCCAGACAGGGATACTGTTCTTATTGGTCTGGAGACTCGCCATTGAATAAACGCTCACGGAAGTCAGTTGGTAGGGTTGTTCGAGCATGAAAGTTACCGGGCACACGGAGCCCGGTGGGCGAACTGCACCCAACATTGGCCGATTTTGGGGAATGATTTGAATAATTTTTTCCTTAAACCAGTCGGTAAAGAAGTAGCAGTAAATGCCTCCGAGGAGGACAGCGGTCGTAATCAGGAAAGTGTTACTGCGAGTCATTCTAAGTGTGTTGACGTCTCGGTGCAGGAATTATTCGACAAAGTATCGTTCGCAGGGACAAGCAAGAGGGGATAAGTCGGCGGTTTCGAACAATGGGTCCGATTGAATATGAAAAACTTTTTATCAAATAATACGAATGCGAACTTCCAGGTTGCACGTAGGACCACCCGTGGATTTACGTTGATCGAACTGCTCGTTGTCATTGCAATCATCGCTATTTTGGCTGGTATGATGTTGCCTGCGTTATCCAAGGCTAAGGAGGCTGGTCGCCGTATTTCTTGCGTGAATAACATGCGTCAACTTGGCATTTCGTTGGTGATGTATGCAGACGATCACAACGGTTATTTTCCAGATCGAAGTGTTGCACCAGGCTGGCCCCAGAAATTAAGGGATGGATATAAAGATCTCCGGATTCTCCGATGCCCTAGCGATGGTCCCGGTAATCCTGTGACAGGCGGGAGCGATACCAATGCTCTAGCCGACGCCAGCCCTCGGTCCTACATTTTCAATGGTTGGAATGATTTTTTCCAATCGGAGCTAGGTCCAACATTTAACATGAATCAAACAGTTGGCAAAGCGGTTAACGAAAACGCAATCCGTGAACCTAGTGAGACTGTGACCTTTGGTGAAAAGGATCATAACTCAGCCCATTTTTACATGGATTTCCTCGAATCAAGTGGAAGTGGTGTGGGTAATGACGTCACGGAGCTTGAGCAGAATCGTCATTCCGGATCCGGAATGAAAGGTGCCCGTGATGGGGGTTCCAATTTTGCTTTTGCGGACGGGAGTACACGTTACCTCCGTTTTGGAAAATCCTTCTCCCCTCTCAATTGCTGGGCGATAGACACCAAATGGCGCACGAATTCTGCCGCCTTCAAATTCTAGTTCACCATTCGCCTTGAGAATCGCAGCCGACAGCCGTAGGGTTTGCGGCATGTTCACTCGTTCGGTTGTAACCATTCGGCTTTCCCTCATCTTCACCGCTGCTGCGGTCTGCAACGGTTTGTTTTTCGTTTCGGCTGCGGAAGTGGAAGAATCAGTTCGGGCGATCCGTGGAATTGGTGCCGAGGGTAAAGGTCAGGTAGAGGCAGCAAAGGCGATGCAATCGCTGCGGAGTGCGGACGCTAAAAGCATCCTCACGATTCTGATGGCGATGGGTGAAGGTAATGCACTGGCTGACAATTGGCTTCGGGCAGCAGTGGAAACGATTGCCCAGCGGGAGATGACCAAGGGAACGCGGTTGCCGATGCTGGAGTTGGGCCAATTCGTTTTGGAGACTTCCAATCCTCCTCGGGCGCGAAGGCTGGCGTTTGAGTTGATCACGCGAGTTGATCCAGTCACGGCCGATCGCATGTTAACCGGCATGGTGAATGATCCCAGCACTGAACTTCGTCGGGAAGCAGTCCAAAAAACCATTCAACAAGCTGAGACTTCATTGGCGGAGAGTAACAAGGTTGGGGCGGTATTATTATTTCAACAGATGCTCGGCCTAGCTCGCGATGTGGATCAAGTGGATTCAATCGCGAAGAGTTTGCGGACCCTAGGCCAAACGGTGGATCTGCCTTGGACCTTAGGGTTTCTCACCCAATGGAAAGTGGTAGGTCCGTTTGATAGCACGGGAGGGAAAGGGTTTGCGGCGGTTTATAGGCCAGAGGAAACGTTGGACCTAGGGGCGGAATACGATGGAAAAACCGGAAAAGTGCGTTGGCAAACTTTAGCCCAGACTGAGGAGGATGGCTCCGCAAGTATGAACAAACCGTTCACTCCGCTGAAAGGAGCAGCTGCATTTGCGTATACTGAGTTCAATTCGGAACACGCTCAAACGGCAGAGCTTCGTTTAGGTTCAAAAAACGCATTTAAAGTTTGGCTCAACGGTAAATTTCTTTTTGGTCAAGAGGAGTATCATCGCAATAAAGCAATCGACCAATACCGAATGGCGGGGCAGTTTCAGGCTGGTCGGAATATTATTTTGGTGAAGGTCTGCCAAAACGAACAAACCGAGGATTGGGCGACGGAATGGGATTTTCAGCTTCGGGTTTGTGATTCGTTGGGAACTCCCCTGCGATCCTCGGCACTTGCAAAAGCAGTTATTGCCCCTGCCTCAGGAGGAAAACTATGACTCGAATTTTTGCCTTCCTTGTCTGTCTCACCCCTCTCATCGCGCAAGCGAGCGATTGGCGTCAGTTTCGCGGACCCCAAGGAACTGGGGTGTCAGACGAAACTCAACTTCCAACGACTCTCGATGCGGGAAAAAATTTGGCGTGGAAAACTGCGTTACCGGGCCGCGGATTATCGAGTCCGATTATCGTGGGTGATCGCGTTTTCGTGACCTGTTCGAGTGGGGCAAATCAGGACCGCCTGCACGTCATCTGCTTTAATGCTGGCGACGGATCCAAACGCTGGGAGCGGCAGTTTTGGGCGACGGGTCGGACGACGTGCCACGAAAAAATTAGCGTGGCAGCCCCCACATCCGCGAGCGATGGGGAGCGACTATTCGCCCTTTTTTCTTCGAACGATCTTTTTTGTCTCGATCTCGAGGGCAACCTCCTTTGGTTGCGCGGGTTAATGAAGGATTATCCAAACGCGAGCAATGGTTTGGGTCTCGCTTCATCCCCTGTCGTGGTGGATGGAGTCTTGGTCAGCCAAATCGAGACCGACGGCGAGGCCTTCGTTGTTGGGATTGATGCGGCAACCGGGCTCAACCGATGGAAAATCGAGCGACCTAAGAAAGCGAATTGGACCTCGCCACTACTGGTTAGAGGTGCCAAGGGGAAAATGGTGGTTGCTCTCCAAGCCAGTACGGGGATTACTGCAATCGACCCGACGTCGGGGAATGAGTTGTGGAAATACACTGAAGGTGCATCCACGGTTCCTTCGAGTGCAGTGCGTGGGGACACGTTGTATGTTCCTTCCAATGGAATCACAGCCTTGCAGACGAGCCAAGACGGCGCACCCTTCAAGCAACTCTGGAGAGCCACTCAGTTGCGACCTGCCACCGCTAGCCCCATTGTGGTAGAGGATCGAATCCTAACTTTGAACGATGCCGGAGTGCTCAATTGTGGCGACACCATCGAGGGAAAACGACTCTGGCAACTTCGCCTTAAAGGCCCATTTAGTGCCACACCCTTGGCTGCGGGACATTTTCTTTATTTGGTAAATGAGAAAGGATTGGCACAGGTCGTGGATCTCTCCAAGCCCGAGGGGGAAGTTGTGGGGGAATTAGACCTAGGCGAACCCATCATTGGAACACCTTCTATCGGAGGCGGTGGGATTTATTTCCGAAGTGATCGTCATCTTTGGAAGATCCAGAAAACCTAACGGATCCACTGTCCTCCCTCTCGATCAAGGGTCGATGTTTTTTGGAGGCAACCATCGCTGGGTAAATGGATTTCCTTGCCGGTTCCTGCTTCCTCCTTCATGGTTCTGAGATGGGGATGCGACGAGAGGCACGAGAGCGTGCTGTGCAATTTTTGTTCCAATATGATCTGAACCAGTCGGAAGACTTGGAGTTGGCTCTCAATCATTTTTGGGACTCTCAAAGCCTTGCCGCTATCAATGAGGACAAGGCACCCGCCCGATGGGGAGAGAAAATCGAAACGCCTGCTCCATCGACCCAAGAGGCTACCTTGCGGCTTTTCGCGGAGCCGCTGATCCGTGGTACCATTCAGCACATCAAGGAGGCTGACGAGATGATTGTCCGTCTGGCCAAGAACTGGGATATCCATCGGATGGCGGTAGTAGATCGTAATATTCTGCGACTTGCGATTTATGAGATGCTTCATCGCGATGATATTCCACCCGTGGTCAGCATCAATGAGGCCGTGGACATCGCTAAGAGATTTTCGACCGAAGACAGCGGGAAATTTGTGAACGGGATATTGGATCGAGTCAAGGCTGAGGTGTTGCGACCAGCCCGATGAATCGGGTTCTGAGAAGTCATGTATACTGACCTTCATCTCCACACGCATTTCTCCGATGGGACGTATACCCCGGAGTTTTTGGCGGCTGAGGCGAAGCGGTTCGGGTTGGTGGCAATTGCTTTGACGGATCACGATACCATTGAGGGTTGTGATCGAACACAGGTTGCCTGTGAAGACTTGGGAATCGAGTTCGTGGCAGCTACAGAGTTAACTGCCGAATTCAAAGGCACAGAGATGCATTTGCTCGGGTATTTCATCGATACCAAGCATCATAGCCTTTTACAGGAGATGGCTAGATTTCAGGAGGTTCGCCAAAATCGGATCCGCGAAATGGTGGCCCGACTGATCGCGTTGGATCTTCCTATCACAGAGGAAGCCGTGTTCACCCTAGCCAATTGCAACTCTCCCGGCCGTCCTCATATCGCTCGAGCTCTGATCGAAGCGAAGGTTTGTCGATCAGTGGATGAAGCATTTGAGCGTTTTTTAAAGAAGAATCGTCCTGCATGGGTTCCAAAATTCAAAATTGATGCTGTCGATGCGATAGCGTTAATCCATGAGGCTGGTGGGTTGGCTGTTTTGGCTCACCCGCTTTTGATTCGGCGTGATGAGTTAATCCCAGAACTAGTGGAAGCCAAACTCGATGGATTGGAGTGTTACCACACGAGGCATACTCCGTCTATTTCTGAACATTACGAATTGTTAGCGGATCAGTACGGGCTGCTCGTGACCGGGGGATCGGATTGTCACGGGATGAATAAGGGAAAACCCCTCATTGGTTCGATCAAACTGCCTTACGAGAACATTCGTCGAATGAAGTCTCGATTGGCCGTCAGCCACCCATCCCGGCTTGTTCCGGAGCCTTCCGGCACCTATTAACTTTTCAACTCCAGCAATTTTTCATGGGATTCTTTGATCGTCTGAAGGCGGGTTTGCAGAAAACCCAAAACAAGCTAGTGCATGAAATCAAGCGGATCATCACGTTTTCGCCAAAGCTTACCTCTGCCAATATTGAGGAATTAGAGGCCGTCCTACTGGGTGCTGATTTGGGAGTTGCGATGACGGAGCAAATCATGGCTGCGGTGAAGAAGGCATACGAAACCCAAGGTGGCCAAGGGTTCGATTTCTTCGCCATCGGCCGACAAGAGATCGAGCGAGAACTAGGGAGCGGTATCAGGCCACTGAAACGGTTGGATGGACAAACCACCGTGATTTCGATCGTGGGAGTTAATGGAACCGGCAAAACAACGACCACCGCGAAGTTGGCACATTGGATGAAGTCACAAAACCTTTCTCCAGTTTTAGGGGCCTGCGACACATTTCGAGCGGCCGCCATTGAACAATTAAAACTTTGGGGCGCCCGCATCGATATACCTGTTATAGCTGGAGATTACGGGGCAGATCCTGCCTCTATCGGCCACGACGCCGTGAGTGCGGCGGTCTCTCGAAAAGCGGACTACCTCATCATCGACACAGCAGGCCGATTACACACCAAGAGCAATTTGATGAAGGAATTGAAGAAGTTGCATCGGGTGATCGGGAAACAATTGGAAGGTGCGCCTCACGAGACGTTGCTAATACTGGATGCAACCACGGGTATGAACGCCCTGATTCAGGCGAGAGAGTTTCACAATGCGGTTCCGTTGACGGGTTTAATCGTGACAAAACTCGATGGCACCAGCAAGGGCGGGATGGTGGTGGCCATCCAAAGAGAATTGGGATTGCCGATCAAATTCATCGGAGTCGGGGAACAACCTGACGACTTACAACCCTTCGATCCGAAACAGTTTGCTGCCGCACTTTTTCCATCAGAGTAGGACTCTTTAACGGCGATGAACATCCTCGCGAAATCCCAGAAAGTTGATGACACAACGTTCATGGGGCGGGCGATCACTCTTGCACGTCGGTCGTTGGGTGGCACCTCTCCAAATCCGATTGTCGGTGCGGTTCTTGTTCGGGCACGGAAGATTATCGGAGAGGGTTGGCACCGTGGCGCGGGACTTCCCCATGCTGAAGTCGAAGCAATTCAGAATTGTGTTTCCAGAGGAAATAAACCTCGAGGAGCAATCCTTTATGTCACATTAGAGCCGTGTTCAACTCAGGGCAGAACACCAGCCTGCACAAAGGCGATCCTTCACGCGGGAATCAAGACGGTCGTCGTTGGTGCCATCGATCCCAATCCTAAACATGCGGGTCGTGGGCTTGACCTGCTCATAGCGGCAGGGGTGCAGGTTCGACGATCGAGTCTGGAGGCAAAAGCAACCGCATTGAATCCGGCTTTTAACCATTGGATCGTGACCGGACGACCTTTGGTTACTGTCAAAGCTGCAATGTCGTTAGATGGCAAAATTGCTACATCGACGGGCGAATCCAAGTGGATCACAGGGGAAAAGGCTCGGCTGGAGGGGATGAACTTACGCCGGAAAACCGACGCAATTCTTGTTGGGGTAAACACCCTGGTGGCTGATGATCCCAGTTTAACTTTCCGCGCCAAGGATCCTGTCACTCAGCAGCGATTACGCCGTTTTGTGCTGGATCCAACGGCACGCATTCCAATCCAGAGCAAGGTCATCGTGGATGATCCGCACGGATTGACAACCATTGTGGTTAACCAATCGGCTGCAGCGAATCGAGTCCGTGCTTTGCAGAACAAGGTGAATGTTTGGGTATGCCCGACAAAAACCAAGTTGGATTTGGACTGGGTATTAGCGGAAATGGGGAGGAATAACATCACGGCTCTACTTGTGGAGGGAGGGGGAGAGACGAACGCCGAATTTCTGCTCAATGGTTATGCGCAACGCATCGTGTTTTTTTATGCCCCGTTGATTATCGGGGGCCGAGAAGCGAAGAAAAGCGTCGCCGGCCTTGGAATTCAACGAATTAAAGACGCGATCCCACTGACTGATCTCAGGATGCGTTGGTTGGGGGTGGATTTGATGTTGTCGGCGCGGGTTGAGACTCGCTAACTTGTCGCCATGTTCACCGGAATTATTGAAGAGACGGGGACGATTGTTCGCATCATTACCAGTGCGAACTCCAAAAGACTAAATCTTCGTGTAAAGCTGACTGCGGAAAACGCCCAATTGGGGGACAGCGTTTCGGTCAATGGTTGCTGCTTAACTGTTGTTGCCATTCAACCTGAGGAAGGAAGCGTTTTACTGAGTTTTGATTTGCTTCAAGAAACTTGGAAGAGAACGAGTTTTTCAGAAATGAAAGTCGGTGCGATGGTCAACTTGGAGCGTTCCTTGCGAGTGGACGGCCGGTTGCACGGGCACTTCGTCACAGGCCACATCGATTGCGTCGGGGAAGTGCTGGTTTTCGAAAAAAGAGGAGCGGATTGGGTTCTGGAAATAGCCCCATCGGAGGAAATAAAAAGCTACCTCGTCAGTAAGGGTTCGATCGCCGTGGATGGTATCAGTTTAACCGTCGCAGAAGTCCTCGAAGGCAGGATTCGACTTTGGATTATCCCCCATACTTACCAAGTCACAGCCTTATGCGAACGAGTCGTTGGGAGTCATTTGAATCTCGAGGCAGACCTGCTCGCCAAATATGTGACCCAGCTTGTTCGGTCACATTGAGAGAAGGCGGTTATTTACTCAAGGCGACAAAATTGTGGAGTAATTGCAGTCCTGCTTTCTGGCTTTTTTCAGGATGGAATTGCGTCGCAAAAACGTTATCACGCCAAACGGAAGAGGCGAATGTCGTTCCGTAGTT
>SXQI01000092.1 GCA_005793025.1 Verrucomicrobiales bacterium | reverse complement strand
GTCTTCGGTATTTATCCCGCCCTGAAAGCAGCACGCATGGATCCTGTCGAAGCCCTCCGACACGAATAAACATCGATGGCAACCATTCGATTTGAATCCATATCAAAACGATTCCCAGGCGTTCTAGCTCTGGATGGAGTGAGCTTGACCATTCAATCCGGCACTTGCCATGCCTTGATGGGTGAAAACGGTGCCGGGAAGAGTACGTTGGGAAAAATCCTCGCGGGTGTTTATAGAGCAGATCATGGTTCCGTTTTCCTAGACGATCGGGAAATTCGCCCATCCAATCCCCTCGAAGCACGAGGATATGGAATTGCCATGGTTCATCAAGAATTAGCGTTCTGTCCCAACCTCTCAGTATCAGAGAACTTGTGTCTCGGTTCGTTGCCTACAAATCGAGGATGGTTGAACAAGTCGTTAATGCGACGCACGGCGCAAACAATGTTGGAGGAGATCGACGCAAAAATTGACCCGGATGCTTTCATGGGGGCATTAACGACCGCTCAGGAGCAGTTGGCACAAATTGCCGCAGCATTAGGCACTGGAGCCAAGGTGATTGTGATGGACGAACCGACGAGTTCACTCTCGACTTTAGAAAGTGAACATCTTTTCGCATTACTCGCAAAACTCAAAAAAAGAGGAATCACTGTAATCTACGTTTCACATCGCATGGAGGAGATCTTCCACCTTTGCGACACAATCTCCATGTTGCGTGACGGGTGTCACATCGCAACTGAGCCTATCTCCGAAACTAATCGTTCTCGGGTGGTTCAACAAATGGTCGGTAGAAATGTGGAAGTTGTAAAACCAAACCACCTACAAAGACCCTTGGGAGCCGAACTAATACGCGTTGAGAATCTAAGTTCGCCCGGAAAATTCCAAGGTATTAACTTTGTCCTTCACGCCGGGGAAGTGCTCGGCTTGGCAGGTCTGGTTGGGGCGGGACGAAGTGAAGTAGCCCAAGCAATTTTTGGTTTGGATGCGGGTGCCACGGGTCGCATTATTGTACGCGGCCATGAAATAGAACTCGGATCCATTCAAGCAAGCCTCGCAGCAGGTATTGGGTTGTTGCCGGAAGACCGCAAACGCCAAGGGCTGGTATTGAATCTCAATCGCCGAGAGAACACCTCACTTGCAAGCCTAGAGAAATGGAGCAGCCGAGGTTGGATGCGGAATCGTGAAGAACAGAGAATGGCATCCCAATATGAGGATCGGCTGCAGGTGAAGGCGCCGACCACGGATGTGGCGGTTGCAGGGTTAAGCGGCGGTAATCAACAAAAAATCGCCTTGGCCAAATGGCTGGCTTGCGAGTGCAGCATTCTCATCATCGATGAACCAACCCGAGGTGTGGATGTGGGTGCCAAGGCAGAAATGCATAGGCTGATTGATGAATTAGCATGCCAAGGAACTGCGGTGTTGCTGATTTCTTCGGAATTACCGGAAGTGATGGGGTTGAGCCGGCGTATACTGGTCTTACGCGATGGAAAGATTGCTGGCGAAACAACCGCCAATGCCACTCAACAGGAGGAACTAATGCTCCTGATGGCAGGAGTTGCAACCCCTTCGATGCAGCACTCGCTCACCCCTGACCTTACCTAACGACTTTCTTGGAAAGCGATTTGCGACAGGGGTTTTGTGAATGTAGAGTTGGATCTTAGTTTGATGAACTCAGAACCCACCAACGTCATCGAAGATTCTTTACTGCCATCTTCGGAACCGATCGCCTATCGCCATCGGCCCGAACTCCTAGCACCTGCTGGAGATTGGGAATGTGCGCGGGCTGCAGTTGAGAATGGTGCCGATGCCATTTATTTTGGATTAGATCGCTTCAACGCGAGGATGCGAGCTCAGAATTTTACAGCCGCAGATCTACCGCGTTTGATGGAATTCCTTCACCATCGCGGCGTGCGAGGGTATGTCACCTTCAACACGCTTGTGTTTCCGGATGAACTGGCGGAAGCAGAATCTTATCTTCGAACCGTCATCTCGGCCGGCGTGGATGCGGCCATCGTCCAAGATGTGGGCGTTTGTCGAATGATCCGGGCGTTGTCGCCAGATTTCCCGATTCATGCATCCACCCAGATGACGATCACGAGTGCTGCTGGGATCGAGTTCGCACGTGAACTCGGATGCAACCTCGTAGTCATGGCTCGAGAGTGTTCGATTAAGGAGATTGAAACGATCCAACAGTCACTCGCCAAAGTTCAAGCTCCCGAAGCGAAGGCAATGCCGTTAGAAGTTTTTGTTCATGGGGCCCTGTGTGTAGCTTACTCCGGCCAATGCTTGACGAGCGAATCGCTCGGAGGTCGGAGCGCAAACCGAGGGGAATGTGCACAAGCTTGTCGGATGCCTTATGAACTGCTCTCCGACGGCGAACAGGTTCCGTTGGGCGACCGAAGGTATTTACTCAGTCCTCAAGATTTGTCGGGGATGGAAGTGCTTCCAGAACTGATAGCTAGCGGAGTTACATCGCTCAAAATTGAAGGCCGCCTCAAGACCCCAGAATATGTGGCGAGCATCACCCGGGTTTATCGCAATGCGTTAGACAATCTGTCCTCCGAAAGACCTCATGGAGTCTCTCCTCAGAATAAGTATGAACTTGAAATGGGTTTTTCCAGAGGCCTTTCTACAGGATGGTTCCGGGGCATCAACAATCAAGAACTCGCTCACGCAAGGTTTGGAAAAAAACGAGGCGTGCTATTAGGTCGTGTTCGCCGGATCCGTTCAGACTTGGTTGAAATCAATCTGGAGGCTGGACTCAAAGCCGGTGATGGCGTGGTTTTTGATGCCGGGAGGCCTGATGAAAAGGAGGAAGGCGGAAGGGTTTTTAGCATGACCGAAGCGAACGTCGGAAAGGACAGAGTGGCGACACTTCGCTTCATGGCTAACTCACTCAATTTTGATCGGATCCAACCCAATGATTTGGTTTGGAAAACCAGTGATCCCGAACTCACCAAACGGATTCGGAATACGTTTGATGGGGATAAAGTGCGCTTCCAAAGGCCCCTTGATCTAGATGTTCACGGGGGGGATGGACAATCCCTGACACTAATTGGTCGCGACTCGGAGGGACATATCGCGATCCAGAAGTCAAAATCACCCCTCGTGAAGGCGGTTTCCCAACCCTTAGATGAAAGCCGGTTGCGTGATTACCTTGGCAGATTAGGAGGAACGCCATTTTGTTTGAGAAACCTATCCAATCAACTCGATGGGGATCTCCTTCTACCATTCAGCGAACTCAATCAATTACGAAGAGCGATCGTTACCGAACTGAACCACCAGCGTGCTCAACCCAAACGGTGGAAACTTCGGGAAACAATTCCAGAATCTGGATTAAGATGGAAACTTTCTCCTAAACGAGAGAGTTCTGCGCCTGCGGAACTAATCGTCCTCGTTCGTTCATTGGAACAACTCG
>SXQI01000091.1 GCA_005793025.1 Verrucomicrobiales bacterium | reverse complement strand
TATAAACCCGGCCAAGCGTTGCCGAAGAACGGAACGGATTACGGCCCCCAACTTGGTTTGTTCTACAATACCCTCCGGAGCCGGAAAATGTATTGGTGCCCAAACCACCCCACGAACACAGCGTCGTGGCGTCAGAGCAATATCAAATTCACCAGCTACCTCATGAGTGGGGTGGTGATCCGAAGCAGCGACAGCTTCGACTGGAGTGCGGGTGGAGCGGGCCGAACATTCAAGGCCACCGACTTCAAGCCTACCGACATGCTGTTCTGGGAGACTGATGAGAAAGATCCCGGATACTTCAATGACGGTTCGAGTTCTCCGGGGGAAGGATTCTCAAAACGGCATTCCACGGGTGCGATCGTGGGGCTCATGGGTGGACATTTCGAGTATCTCAAGTGGAAAAAGTATTATCAGCTTCTCGCCGAACCAACCAAGAATAGTCTCTGGTGCTTCCCGAATTCCAAGACAGGACGATGAACAAATCACCTGTTGGGCGGTTTTTTCGGAGAGTTACCAGCGTTTTTGAATCCCCCTTGTTTTCTAGGTTGATTCTCGGTTTGTTCATCTCTCTATCCACCGGTTGCAATCGTGAACTCGGTCCAAAAGAGGCGGTATCGCAACTAGAGAAAACCCTTGCCGCCGTAGGAACGCACGATGCCTTGAGCCTTGCCATTGCTGCCGCCAAAACGAATGATTTTGTCGTCGGAGTGATGGCACTTCAGCAGGTCAAAGCGATCCCAGGCTTGACGGCCGACCAGTTAATGTCCGTCGAGCAAGCGTCACAAGCCATGACGGCGGATCTCGTGCGCCGCGCTGACGCTGGAGATCCTCAAGCGAAAGCCAGTCTCCAGGCGATCGCTCAAACAAGATCCCAGTAGGGTAGGGGAATTCCGCAAAAACTCGGCAGTTTTTTTTAGATTCGACTGGGGATATCCACTGCTTTTGGGCTCTTCATGGATCCCTGCCTCCAGCTTATCCCACTCACCATCAAGATATTAACTTGGTTGTGCCACGACGCAGTGGGGACGGAATCCGTCCCCTAAACGTGCGCTTGTAATTTCTATTTGAATCTGCCAAAGTTTTCGAGCTACCAACCCAGAATAATCAAAATGAAACTCAAACAACTCAAAACCCTTCTCGGTTTGATTGGAGTTTGTGGCATTGCCGCGAGCTCGACTCAAGCTCAGACTATTACGCCCGCCATGGCGGCCCCTGCGGGATCGGTGAATACAACGATCCCCGGATTCCGCTTCCGAACCTTTCAAGCAGGGCCTCGTCTCAATCCGACTGCCGCGCTTCCAGCCGAGCAAATGATTTCCGGATTGGCTATCGATCCACTCTCAAACGCCCCTTTCAACAACCTAGCGACACCTAACGATTTGATCGGGGGTTTCTGGTGGGATGTGGATGGGTTCATCAACACCCACGAGCAACAAGTCGTTAATCCCGATATCGCAGGCGGTAATTTTACCCCTGTGGCTGCTGCTCCCCATAACGTGTATGAGACACCCCTTCTCGGAATCCCCGGGTTGGATGTTAATCCTGGCGATTACTTCGTCCAAGAATACACAGGGTTCCTGCAACTACCAGCGGGCACCGTAAGGTTTGGTGTCAACAGCGATGATGGATTCAAGCTCACCATCGGTTCAGGATTGAACCCCTACGCACTTCCCGGAACCGTTATCCCAATCCCCGGTGTTCAACTCGCCATTTTGGACGGAACACGCGGATTTGGAAATACAGAGGCTAACATCACCGTCACTACGGCAGGTATTTATCCCTTCCGTTTGATCTGGTGGGAAAGCGGCGGTGCAAACTCTGGTGCAGAATTCTTCACTTTTGCTCCCGGCACAACCTCCGGAAACCGTTATTTAGTGAATGATACGAACCAACCGCTCTCGATCAAAGCATACCGGCAAGCGTTGGTGGTTCCGAGCTATTTCACCGGCCGTTACCCGATCCCAGCCTCCACCGGCGTCGAGGCTCTGCCCTTCTTGAAGGCGATCATCGAAGATGGTGCGGTTGCCATTGATCCAGATTCAGTAGTCGCGATGACCGACGGTGTGGTGCTTCCGGTGAAGACCGTCACCAAGACCGACAAGCAAACCCTCATTGTCGCTCAAGCCGCCATGGCTTATGCACCGAATACAGCGCACACCAACATGATTATCGTGGCGGATACTGCCGGAACCAAGACCACCAACGCTTGGAGCTTCACAGTGTCGAACTACCCCACGATCCCGGCGACCTATTCTGTCGGTGCCGTCGATACCACCAAGCCCGGGTTCAACGTCAAGGTGAACCAGATGCAGTATAACAAAGCTCCGCAGACCAGCGTGGCTTATGCTGCAGAACGCCAGATCGCCAGTGGCTTCATCAATCCTGAAACAGGGTTGCCTTATCCAAACACTGCGAATCTTATCGGTCCAATCCCCGATCCAGCCGATCCCACACTTCCTATCGTTGGAACCGAAACGGCACCTGTCGCAGATGCGAGCGGGTTTTTCGTTGATGCGGATGTGGTGAATTATTCGGAGAATATCCCGGCGTCCCAAGGGAATTTCCCTGATGATGAACCGACCCCTGGAATTACAGCGAACTTCGATCTGACCGACGGTTCTGCCTTAGTTGCGGATCGTTATGTGGTTTCCGTCGAAACCATCATCGAACTCAAGGCGGGTGTCTATCGTTTCGGTGTGAACAGCGACGACGGTTTCCGTCTCACTGCCGGCCGTGGCCCGGGTGATGTCACCGGTATTCAAATATCTGTGGCAAACGTCGATCGGGGTCCTACCGATTCCTACGGTGATGTGAACATCGTTGCCGATGGTTTTTACCCATTCCGCATGATGTATTGGGAGACTGGTGGCGGATCCGAGGCTGAATTCTTCGTGTTCAGGTATGATACAGGCGAAAAGACCTTGATCAACGCTGCGACCGGAGGTCTAGTTCTGAAGTCCTTCCGCGAGAGCCCAAACACCCCGCCATATGTCAGCCGAACGCTTCCCACAGTCAACGAGGCGTATGTCTTCGCTGATGAAAACGTTGTCATCGATGTCGCAGACGGCGGCACCGCTCTCGACGACGCTTCGGTAATCGTTCGAATCAACAACGTCGATCAAGCGGTGACCAAAGCCAAGACGGGTAAAACTACTACAATCACTCGTGTAGGATCTGTAACTAATCTTCTCCCCTCCGGGACGGATACGGTTACCCTGATCTATAGCACAACTCCCGCTGGCGGTTCCGCTGTATTCCTGACGAATACGTGGAGCTTCGTGGTTCCACCTTACACAAGGGTGATTCCTCCTGCCAACCGAGTGGCAGCCTCCGACGTCAGCGGTTCTGGCTTCAAATGGGTCAAAAACGTTCAAATTGACCGTTCCAAGGATGCAAACCAAGGCAACGGCGGCCGTTACGTGGCGAATGGTGCGGGCGGAAACAATATGCCTGGGCCAGAAATCGAATTGTCCATGGGTTATCTCCAATTGGATGGCACCCCACATGCGAATATGATCGACAGCGCAGCTTGGGATGGGACCGATGTTGAGTTCTTGAACTTCAACTGGACAACTGCCGGTACCGCCAACAGCGGGCTGTTCAACGGAGATGTCGCTGGTCCGGCATTGCCGGGAACAGGCACCTCCAACGTCGGCTTGGATAACAGCGTGCATGAAATCTTCACTTACATCGACTTGAAGAAGGGATCCCACATCTTCGGCGTGAACGTGGATGATGGCTGGACCTTGCACAGCAGCCCCAACACCCGGGACACGCTCGGAACTCTCGTCGGATTCAGAAATGCTCCGGGGGGTAACGCGGGTCAACCGTTGCACAACCCGAACGCGGCATTGAACGTCATCGTGCCGGAAGACGGCATCTATCCGTTCCGATTCCTGTTCTGGGAAGGTGGCGGCGGAGTGAACATCGAAATAGTGGCTTTGGATCGCAATACTCGCATCCTAAGCCTGATCAACGATAAGGACGGATTGATGCCCCCGACTCAGCCAGCCGTCGGAACCGGGCCTTCGATTCTACCATCTACGAAGTATGTGGCGTATAGCACCTTTACTGGTGCCACCAAGCCGTGGACGAAGTTCTCGGTATATCCGCAACGCAACGACGCGACCCTTTGGCAGAACATCATCCAGCAGTCGGGTCCTGGTCCGATCACCGTTCGCGTCGCGAACGGGAACCCTGCGGATATCGCCAATGATTCGATCAACACTCGTCCGTTCGGGGATTCCATTGGAGCAATCGTGGCAGATCTCGGAACCGGAACGGTTGGAATGGTGTTGGATGGGAATTCCGTGACGCCTGTCGTCTCGGATATCCCGAACTCGACTGACAAGTTGGTCTTGTTCACACCGAACCCGATCCTCGCGAGTGGCTCAACCCACACCGCAGGATTGGTTTATGCTGACACGACAAATTACTGGACATTCACTGTCATCACAAACGTGACCATTGCAACGGGAGTTGCTAAACCACTCAATCGCGCTGCCGAAGCAAACCGAGGGTTCCGCGTCAAAGTGGCCCAAGCAGGCGCAGGTCGCGCGAACACAGTTGCAGCGGCTGAATCGCAGCTTGCAGGCACTCCAGCGAACGTGGCCACCGCAGGCCCCGGCGAGGGTGGAAGTTACAGCGCAAGCATCGTCAACTTCAACAACACGAAAAACCAAGGACTCACCACCGAAGGCGGTAACTTCTCCGTTGCTCGCTCAGGTCAAGCGGATGCGGCCTTCCCTGGTTTGAACATGACTCTCGCGGGGAACCTCCGCTGGGAGAACTTCACGGCTGAAATTTTTGGTTACCTCGACCTCAAAGCGGGTTACCAGAAATTCGGTGTGAACGGCGACGACGGTTGGGCGGTGAAGATCGGTGAGCCAGGAAACGCGACAGGACAAGTTTTGTTCACAGTCGATCGTGGTGCTGGTAACCGGGACATCCCGTTTGCGTTCATCGCTCCTGAAGACGGCCTCTACCCCGTCCGCTTGGTGTTCTACAACGGTGGCGGCGGCGGCAATGCCGAGTTCTACACCTACGGTCCGAACAACTCCAAGAACCTGATCAACGACGCGGCTAACCCCAACTCGATCAAAGCCTACTCCATATTGGCCGACATCACTCCCAAGATCAGCTTCTCGCTGGCTGGTGACGTGTTGACGATCAACTGGACCAATGGCGGTGAGCTCCAAACAACGACAAGCCTGACTCCTCCAATCGTTTGGACGGGTTCGGGTGATTCTGATGGAACGTTCCTCGAGAATCTTCCGACCGGTGAACCCGCCCGGTATTACCGGATTCTTAAGCCCTAATTCTCCTGATCTCCGGTGACACAAGGCCGAGGCGCAAAGCGTCTCGGCCTTTTTTATATCCTTCTGACTTCACAACAAGGTGCGGAAAGTTCACAGTTTGGAGCATGTTAGCCAAAGTCATTTCGGCGGCAGTTAACGGAGTGGACGCGTTTCCCGTTGAGGTCGAGGTGAACGTGGGCAATGGTGAGACGCTGATCGTCATTGTCGGTCTACCAGACGCGGCAGTTAAAGAATCACGAGATCGGGTCACCACCGCGATTGCGAATTCCGGCTACCGATTCGCGATGGGTCGCACGACGATCAATCTTGCGCCTGCGGATGTCCGGAAAGAGGGACCGAGTTTCGATCTTCCCATCGCAGTAGGTTGTATTGCCGCTTCCGATCAGCTCGCGACTCCCCGTCTGGAGGAATTTGTGATGGTAGGGGAGCTTGCACTGACCGGTGCCGTGCGACCGGTGAAAGGTGTTTTACAAATCGCGTTGAGTGCGCGGGCCGCTGGCCGAGCAGGGGTCTTGGTGCCGGTGGAGAATGCGGCGGAAGCTGCCGTAGTTTCCGGTCTAAAAGTTTATCCCGTCCGCAACCTCCGAGAGGCGGTCACGTTTTTAGAGGGAACCTGCGAAATTGCTCCGGCCACGGTGGATGTCTCGAAACTCTTTGATCAACCGGAAGATAATCCCGTCGATTTTGGTGATGTCAAAGGCCAAGAATCCGTCAAACGTGCTCTCGAAGTTGCAGCAGCAGGTGGACATAATCTGCTT
>SXQI01000090.1 GCA_005793025.1 Verrucomicrobiales bacterium | reverse complement strand
AGCCGCCGCCCTTGCAATCTCCAAGCGTTACTCGGGTACAGTTAGAGAAGTTGCAGAAGCGAGCGAGGGAGTTACGATGTCAGGATGATGGTGAGACACGCTTCTTTTGACTTTGACGTTGCTGTGATCGGAGGCGGCAGCGGTGGTTATGCTGCGGCAAGAACCTCAGCAGCAGGCGGAGCTAAGACCGTTGTTATTGAGGGCGGAGCCGACATCGGAGGACTGTGCATTCTGCGCGGGTGTATGCCGACGAAAGCCCTCCTTTACGCAGCAGAAATCCGACAACTTGCGCGCCATAGCCAAACATTTGGCATCAAAACTGGTGAGGTGGGTTTTGATTTTTCAGCGCTGATGGCTAGAAAACAAAAATTGATCCAAGGATTCGCGGACTACCGCGCAGGCCAATTGGCCACTGGGAAATTCGATTTTATTCGCGATAATGCCCAGTTCGTTGATCCACACACGGTCCTGTTGGGAAACGGAAGGAAGATCACAGCGAACCATTTCGTGATCGCAACGGGGTCGGTGGTAGCTCCGTCCCCGATACCAACACTCCAAGAGATTGGTTACTGGACAAGCGACACTGCGCTGGAGCTCGCACGGTTGCCAAAGTCACTTATTATTCTCGGTGCTGGAGCGGTGGGAATCGAGCTTGCGCAGTTTTTCCAACGGTTGGACGTGGAAGTCACCTTGCTCCAACGAAGCTCTCATGTCCTCAAAGGGGAGGAAACGCAAGCATCGGAGGTCATTGAAAATGTTCTGCGTCGGGAAGGGGTGCGTATTCTCACGGATACAACGCTTCGCGGCGCAACCCTCGAAAATGGATTGAAAGTGGTCCACTTCGATCACCGAGGGAAGTCCGGATCCGTTGCGGCGAAAGAGATTCTGTTTGCCCTAGGTCGAGTTCCCAATGTGAAACATTTGGCCCTCGATCATGCGGGGATCGTATGCAATCCAAAGGGGATCGGAGTTACCCACGAAATGAGGACGAATGTTCCCCACATTTTCAGTGCTGGGGATTGCACAGGACTGCATGAAATCGTCCACATTGCCATCCAACAAGGGGAGATTGCGGCACACAACATCCTGAATCCATCCTCCACGCGACAGATTGATTACCGATTACTGACGAGCGTGGTGTTCACGGAGCCCCAACTCGCAAGAGTCGGACCCACTGAGAAAGAGCTGACAGCGCAAGGGATTCGTTTTTTAACGGCGCAGTATCCCTTCAATGACCACGGCAAATCAATAATCATGGAGGCGATGGATGGTTTCGTGAAGTTGACCGCCAATTCGGAAACCGGTGAGATTCTCGGAGGAACCTGTGTCGGACCTATAGGCGGCGAACTCATTCATGAAATCGTTGTGGCGATGGCAAATCGGATGACGGTCCACGAGCTTGCTGCTGTTCCTCATTACCACCCTACCCTAGCAGAAATCTGGACCTACCCCGCAGAGGAACTCGCTGAACAAATCAAGCGAAAGGGATGACTGGACTGACTGGGAAGAAGGCTTTCTAACAATAGTTTTCAGGTTTGATTCCTGCTTTTCTGACCTTAAGGTTGTGGTCTGTTTTATGAGTAAACTACCTATTCGTGTCGCGGTGACCGGTGCTGCTGGTCAGATTGGTTATTCCCTATTGTTCCGGATTGCCTCGGGTGCCATGTTCGGACCGGATCAACCCGTTATTCTGCATTTGATCGAGATCGAACCCGCGCTTCCGGTATTGAGTGGCGTGGTTATGGAATTGGACGATTGCGCATTTCCTTTATTGAAAGGCGTGGTTCCCACTGCCGATTTGGCGGAAGGGTTCGCAGGAGTCAACTGGGCTTTGCTTGTGGGGAGTGTTCCTCGAAAACAGGGGATGGAACGTAAGGATTTATTGGCAATCAACGGAAAGATTTTTATCGGTCAAGGAAGAGCCATTGAGAAGAATGCTGCCTCCAATGTCCGAGTTCATGTGGTGGGAAACCCCTGCAACACCAATTGTTTGATCGCCATGAACAACGCGCCGGGAGTCCCTCGTGATCGTTGGTTTGCAATGACGCGTCTGGATGAAAATCGTGCAAAAACTCAGATTGCCAAAAAAGCGGGAGTCGATGTGACTGCCGTTTCCAATCTGGGAGTTTGGGGAAACCATTCATCAACCCAGTATCCGGACTTCACAAAAACTCTGATCAATGGCCGTCCAGCCACTGAGGTGATCACGGACCGAGCTTGGTTGCAGGGGGAGTTTATTACGACCGTCCAGCAACGGGGTGCGGCGATTATCAAGGCGCGAGGGCTATCGAGTGCTGCCAGCGCGGCGAATGCAATTGTGGATAGTGTCCGATCAATTGCAGAACCCACAAAGAATGGGGATTGGCACAGTGTTTGTCTGTGTTCAGATGGTTCTTACGGCATAGAGAAAGGTTTGATTTTTTCCTACCCCGTCAGGAGCAACGGGCAGAGCCTAGAGATCGTGCAGGGTCTAGAGATCGATTCCTTCAGCCGCGAGCGCATCATCGCAACGGAGAACGAGTTGAAGGAAGAAAAGTCGCTGGTAGCCGACCTACTTCCGCAAACATGAACGCCTCATTGACGATCACAGACGTCGCTCGACGCACAGAACTCTCCATTTTACGCGCAGACCTGAGTCGAGAACAGGTTGAGAGCCTTTGCCGAAATGCGATTGAGAAACGTTATGCGGCATTAACCGTACCCAGCAGCATGGTGGCTGAGTGTGCCGTGAGATTGGAGGATACAGGAGTTGGGCTGATCGCTCAAATTGGTTTTCCCCACGGATTGATGCACGGCGATGCCAAACGGTTTGAAACTGAACTCTGTGTGGACGATGGGGCTCAGGAATTTGAAGTGGTCGCCAATGTCATGCAGCTCCGGAATGGCGACGAATCCCGCTTCTTACGCGAGCTTAGAGATATTGTGGAAGCGGCCGATGGTCGCCATGTTAGAGTTGCGTTAAAGTGGTCCTGCTTGAGTGACCCAGAAAGGGAACAAGGGGCACGGTTAGTTCTCGACTCCGGAGCTCATTACCTGAGTACTGGACCCGGGTTTGGTGAGAAACCGGACGACGAAAAGTTGATCGCACAATTTCGGAGCTGGCTCGGTGAAAAATTCTGGATCAAAGCAGCTCAGCCGATGGATGACGAAGGCGCCTTGATTTGTCTCAATGCCGGAGCTCAACGTCTAGGTCGCGTGGCTGTTTTGTCGTGATTTGGTTAGATGCCGGCTGACGAAAGCACAACGTGCATCGTGAATTCGTTTCCATTACATTGTGCCTGTGATGACCCGATTAACCTATTCCCTAGTTGCATCCATCGCTTGGATCGGAGCGACTTGGGCTGCACCCGTTTTCTGGGGCGAAACCAACAGCCGCAATCTCGTGAGCCAAGAGACTCATTTGCCAGCGGAATTCGACCCAAAAACTGGACATAATATCGCGTGGAGTATTCCCTTAGGGACCGAAACTCATTCCACCCCGATTATCACCGGAGGCCGGATCTATATCGGGACAAACAATGGCCAACCCCGCGATCCAAAACACGATGGAGACCGAGGTGTCTTCATGTGCTTCGATGAAAAAACTCACTCCCTTCTCTGGCAGTTAATTGTTCCAAAACGAGAGGGTGACCCCTATCAAGATTGGCCCAAAACAGGAATTTCATCCCCTGCGACTGTCGAAGGAAATCGGGTTTATTTGGTGAGTAATCGCCACGAAGTCATGTGTCTTGATGCTAGAGGTCAAGCGAATGGAAATGACGGCACTTT
>SXQI01000089.1 GCA_005793025.1 Verrucomicrobiales bacterium | reverse complement strand
GGATAGTGTCGAGTTTTCTCCCGAGGACGGTTCGCGGACGGAGCCCGAGTTTTTGGTGGAGGTTTGCAAAGCAGTCGTCGCTGCCGGAGCCACGGTAGTTAATATACCGGACACTGTCGGATGGGCCGTGCCGGAGGAATATGGCGCGTTGATCCAACACTTGCATAGTTCGGTGGAGGCATTTTCCACCGGCAAAGCGATTATCAGTGTGCATTGTCATAACGACTTAGGTTTGGCAGTAGCTAATTCGTTGGCAGCAGTGCGGGCTGGGGCGCGTCAGGTGGAGTGTACGCTCAACGGGATCGGCGAGCGCGCAGGCAACGCGGCGTTGGAGGAAATTGTGATGGGGTTGAAGACACGATCGGATGTTTACGGAGGCATCGAGTGTGGCGTGGTTACCCAAGAAATCCTCAAATCCTCTCGTTTGGTATCACGGATGAGCGGGTTGGTTGTGCAACGGAGTAAGGCGATTGTGGGTGAAAACGCTTTTGCTCATTCAAGTGGCATCCATCAAGATGGTATCCTCAAAAAACGGGAGACCTACGAGATTATGGATCCACAGGATGTGGGCTGGGGAGGGACCGAGCTCCCGTTAACTAAACACAGCGGTCGTGCCGCGATGGTCGCCCGATTGAAACACCTCGGATTCAAAATGGTGGATGCCGACGTGAACGCAATTTTCTCCCGCTTCAAAGAGATCGGGGATAAGAAAAAATTTGTTTATGACGACGACCTAACCGCATTGGTGGAAGGGCACATCACTGAAGTTCCAGAAACTTGGACCCTCGATTATCTCAATGTTACTTGTGGCAATTTAACTGTTCCCACCGCAACTGTGCGCTTACGAAAGAATGGTGGGGATGGAGAGTTTTGTCAGGATGCCAGCATCGGGGATGGACCCGTGGATGCGGCCCTGAAAGCCATTGATCGTTTAACAAAAACCAAAGGATCCTTGCGGGACTATGCGCTCCGATCAGTTTCCGAAGGTCAGGATGCGATGGGGGAGGTCACCGTCAAAGTGGATTTCGGCGACCAGCACATTGTGACTGGAAAAGGGGCAGGCACGGATATCGTGGAAGCAAGCACAAGGGCTTATCTGAACGCCGTCAATCGCTTCCTGAGTAGTCCGACGCGAAAGACGAAATCCTAAACTGAACCCGAGTTGACGGGTGCATCCGATTCGGGTTTGACCAGATTCGAGAGGTGTTGAACAAAATCCTCCGGTGAGGAAGGAGATATTACGATGGTGCGGGTTGCAAAGCGTAGCACGATCGTGTTGTGGTGATCCGTGACGAAGGCTCGGTAATTCCCGAGGAGTTTGTTGCGGAACCAGCCGGTGAAGGAAAAAACACCACCGTTTCCGCAAAGCCGTATACTGCGGTTCATTGCTTCAAATTGGAACTGTGCGGATTTCAAGCCGGCGAGTGGGAGGCGGGTTTTCCAGAACAGCCGGTGGATGAGGATCGCGTCCGACGTAATGGTGTAGGCGCGAATGGTGAAAGGGGCACACAACACGATGAGTAGGAACCCCGATGCGAACCACCATGAAGGCGTCCCTCCAAGGACTAGCGGGAGGAGTGTCACGGAAATGCAGATCACGGTTATCAGAGCGGAAATAACGATGAGTAAGGTGCTCCAAGGTGCAGAGTAAGTTTTCATGGGATCAGCAATGGATCAAAAAGCAGGCTCAGACCGAGCGTTGGTTTCAACATCACTCCTCTGTTACACATGATTTGAGGTGCTCTTGTCCATGAGATTCCCTCGTGCTAGATGCATTCATGAAGGGTTGAATTCAGTGAGTGAATCTGTGAGGATTTAATCGATCCAAATGAATCCTCAAAACGAGCAATCGAACCAAGGGCTAAAGAAGGCACTCTCCACTTGGCACCTTTGGGGAATCGCTGTCGGGTTGGTGATTTCCGGCGAGTATTTCGGTTGGAGCTTTGGTTGGGCGCAGGCTGGCACCCTAGGATTCGTGGTCACGACCGTTTTCGTCGCGGTCATTTATACTACGTTTATTTTCAGTTTTACGGAGTTGACCACTTCCATTCCCAGTGCAGGTGGCCCGTTCGAGTATGCTCGGCGGGCTTTTGGTCCAGTGGGTGGTTGTCTGGCGGGAATCGCGACACTGGTGGAATTCGTCTTCGCGCCACCGGCGATCGCGCTAGCGATCGGGGCCTATTTCAAGGTTCAATTTCCAGACTTGGATCCGAAGCACGTCGCGCTTGTTGCGTATCTGGTGTTTATGGGACTCAACATCTCTGGGGTAAAAGTTGCCGCAACGTTTGAACTTTTCGTGACATTACTGGCGGTGTTCGAGCTCCTAGTGTTCATGGGAGTTGTGTCGCCCGGAGTCTCGTGGGCAAATTTTGCTAAAGGCGGTTGGGCCGGATCAGATCACTTTTCCATCAGTGCGATTTCGGGAATGTTCGCTGCGATACCGTTCGCAATTTGGTTTTTTCTTGCGATCGAAGGCGTCGCTATGGCCGCCGAAGAGGCGAAGAATCCAACGCGGTCGATTCCAATCGCCTACATTAGCGGAATTCTGACCTTGGTCGTGCTGGCGATTGGAGTGATGTTGTTTGCTGGCGGTGCAGGGGACTGGCAGAAGCTCGCCAACATCAATGATCCTCTACCGCAGGCGATGAAATATGTCGTGGGTGAGAACAGCGGTTGGTTGCACATGTTGGTGTGGCTCGGCCTTTTCGGGCTGATCGCGTCATTTCACGGGATCATCTTTGGTTACTCACGGCAGATTTACGCCCTCGGTCGAGAAGGCTATCTGCCAAGATGTCTTGCCGTGATCCATCCGCGTTGGCAGACACCACACCGGGCAATTATTGTCGGTGGGGTTATCGGCATCGGAGCAATTTACAGCGATAATTGGATTACGATCGCCGGGCAAACGTTGACAGCGAGTATCGTGACCATGTCGGTTTTTGGCGCGATATTGATGTATGTCATCAGCATGCTGGCGCTGTTCAAGCTGCGTCGCAAGGAACCGAGAATGACGCGTCCTTACCGCACCCCATTCTATCCATGGTTTCCGCTTGTGGCGTTGGTAGGTGCGTGCGTGGCTATGGGAAGCATGGTGTATTATAACCGCCAACTTGCGTGCGTTTTCATCGGGATTCTTGTGCTAGGACTCTTCCTCTTTAAGCTATACTCGAATCCCAAACAAGGTGCTGGATCGAGCTCGAATTGATTCCTGCTTGTTACTGCGGTGGCGAATTGATTGATCCAATTGACCTTTGAGTTCCTTTTTGGTTGTCTCTTTAAACGTTATTATGGCTGAACCTGAGAAAGCACCGGTCGAGAGAAAAACTTTAGAGCAACGCGATGCGATGAGCGATCTGCAGAAGCTCAGACATTCCTGCGCACATGTTCTTGCGACGGCGGTTCTTCGACTCTGGCCTGATGCCCTTCTGGATATCGGTCCTCCCACCGATGAAGGGTTTTACTACGATTTCGAGTTGGCGAGTCACAGGTTTACGCCGGATGATTTCGCTAAAATCGAGGCTGAGATGACGAAAGTCGTCAAAGAAAACCAAGTGTTCGCCAAGAGCATCATGGATCGCGAAGAAGCGCGTGCCTTTTTTGCGGCTAGGGGTCAAAAATACAAAGTTGAACGGCTCAATGACATCCCCGCAGGCGAATCGATCTCGTTCTTTACCAACGGCGAATTTGTGGATCTGTGTGCCGGGCCACACGTCATGCGAACGGGAAATCTCAAAGCGTTCAAACTGCTGCGGGTCGCGGCCGCTTATTTCCGAGGCGACGAGAAAAATCAGCAGCTCCAACGTCTTTATGGGACTGCTTTCAAGAACCGGGACGAGCTCGAGGCTTGGTTAAAGATGCAGGACGAGGCCAAAAAACGGGATCACCGCAAAATCGGCGCAGAAATGGGTCTCTTCGCGATGGATACAGACTACGTTGGGCCGGGGCTCCCGCTGTGGTTACCTAAGGGGACGGTGCTTGTCGAAGAATTAGAGAACCTAGCAAAGGAAACTGAATTCGCTGCGGGTTATGTCAGGGTCCGGACTCCTCACTTGGCGCGCGAGAAGATGTATAAGACATCAGGGCACCTGCCCTATTACGCTGATTCGATGTTTCCGCCCATGGAGTTGGTCGAGGATCAGTCGACGAAGAAGGGAGACGGGCAGGAGCCGATCAAGGTGGAGCGGTATTATCTGAAAGCGATGAACTGTCCCCATCATCATCGCATTTTTGCTGCCGAACCCAGGAGCTATCGAGACTTGCCGCTACGGTTGGCTGAATTTGGCACGTGCTATCGTTACGAACAGTCAGGTGAACTTTTTGGGTTGATGCGCGTTCGTTCACTCAACATGAACGATGCCCACATTTACTGCACCGAAGGACAATTCGCCGATGAATTCAAAGCGGTTAATGACATGTATTTGAAGTATTTCAAGATTTTCGGAATCGAGAAATACACGATGCGGTTCAGCACGCACGATCCCTCCAAGCTCGGCTTGAAATTCGTCAACGAACCGGAGTTGTGGAAACGCACCGAAGACATGGTGCGCAAGGTGTTGATTGAATCGGGAATCAATTATGTCGAGGTGCCAAACGAAGCGGCGTTTTACGGTCCGAAGATCGATGTGCAGGTTTGGAGTGCCATTGGTCGTGAATTCACCATCGCAACGAATCAGGTTGATTTTGCTGTTCCTTCAAAATTCGGCCTCACCTACCGCACCCGTGATAATACCGACGAGACACCACTTTGCATTCATCGTGCACCGCTAGGGACTCACGAACGGTTCATCGGATTTTTGATTGAACATTACGCCGGCAATTTCCCCCTCTGGCTTGCGCCAGAACAGGT
>SXQI01000088.1 GCA_005793025.1 Verrucomicrobiales bacterium | reverse complement strand
GGATGATCCTGTCGAGAAACACCTGCCCGAGTTCAAAAAACTTTGGATGATCAAGGAGCAAACTCAAGACAATCGCCAATTGGTCCCGGCTCCGCGGCCTATCACTATCCACGATTTACTCACCCACACATCTGGGATGGGAGATGTGCCCGCTCCACGGTTCGATTCAACTCTCTCCGAATTGGTGATGGCTTATTCTCAGCAACCCTTACGTTTCCCGCCGGGGACCAAATGGGAATACAGCAATCCGGGCATCAACACCTTGGGTCGTCTCGTCGAGGTGCTTTCGGGGATCAGTTATTCCCAATTTGTAAAACAACGTATTTTCGACCCCCTCGGCATGAAGGATACCGTTTTTTGGCCGACGACCTCTCAGTCCAAGCGGATCGCTAAAAGTTATAAGGCCGATAAGGATGGCAGGGGGTTGGAGGAGGTTGCGAATTATTTTATCAAAGGCGAACTTTCTGACCGTCGGCGCACAGCAATTCCCGCTGGTGGGCTTTTTTCAACCGCCATGGATATGGCTGCGTTTTATCAAATGATGCTCAGAGGGGGCATTTACGAGGGCAAACGGATGCTGGCGGAGAATACCGCCAATGCTTTGACTAGGACGCAAACGGGTGAGATTAAAACTGGTTTTGTGGATGGGATGAGCTGGGGTTATGGGTTTCAGGTGGTCAAACACCCCGAGGGAGTGACCGCGATGTTGTCCGAGGGAACGTTTGGACATGGGGGTGCTTATGCGACTCAGAGCTGGGCGGATCCCACTCATCAACGCATCCTAATCCTGATGATCCAACGGGCAGGCTTCCCGAACGGCGACAACTCACCTGTGCGGCAGGCGTTTCAACAGGCCGCCTCAGCGAGTGGCCAGTAAGCTTTCGGGTTCGAGTTCGGTCCGGAGATTCGTCTGTCGAACACCGTTCTTTTGTTCGAATTCCCGACACCATCCTTTGATTTCGGTGTCGTTGAAAATCTTACCGATGACCCGTCGGAGGAGTCCTTTGAGGTTCGCGTTCTCGACATCCCGCAGCGAACGGATGGCTTCTTCTTTATAGGTTTCGAGCAGCGACTCCGCGCGTTCATCTGCTTTTAGCTCATGGTAAAGTGCTTCGATCTGGGAAGTCTGGGTGCCTGCGGGAGGAGTGCGTCGCCATAGGCTTTCCAAAAGGGATTTGTTTTCACCATTAGCCCGTTCGTGTGCCACGGCGAGTAATAGGCTCGGTCTGAGACCGGCGATATCATTCGTTTCACCACCATCGCCAAGATCGCTCAAATCATCACGGATTTGATACGCGATTCCAAGAGCTTCGCTGTAGGCAGCAAGCACGTCGGAAACATCCTCATCGTGTCCGGCGTAGATGGCACCAATCCGAAGTGCGACCTCGAAAGCCGGTGCGGTTTTGCGGCGGAAAATATCGAGCACTTGCAGCGTGGTCAAGGGCTCAGGCCGGTGCGCCCAAGCGAGTTCTGCACCTTGTCCTCGGCAGAGTTGGCGTTGGCCTTCGGAGGCGACCTGCATCATTGCTGCACGTTGATCGCCCGAGAGGTTGCACTCAGCTAGGAGTCGATACCCTTCGCCGATGAGGAGATCTCCGATGTTGAGAGCGATTGCAACCCCGTGTTCCTCGTGCAGTGTTTTTTCGCCGTATCGTTCGGTGTCATTATCTTCAATGTCATCGTGAACCAACGAAGCCTTGTGGAAGCATTCGACGGCGACGGCGATTTTTCGAATGTCCTCAGGTAGAGCCGATTCTGGGGTTGCACGCAGGGCTTGGTAAGTCGCCACTGCTAGGAATGGCCGCCAACGTTTACCCGCACGGTTGAGCCAATCGCGGGCTAAGACCTCTGTTTCCCCTTCGGAAGGCCCCATGATTTTTTCCAACGATTGTGGATTGAACCAAGAATCAACCTCCTCGCGCATTGCCCCTAGATCCATGCGGCGTGTCTGATCGTCGCTGGTCAGGTGGATATAGTCCCAGACCCATTCGATATCCACGTTCGTATCGATGCAATCATCCTGAAGCAACGGAATCGCCACGCCGGGGATGGCGGCAGCTTCCATGTAGGGGAATGCACGTTCAAGAACTGGCAGGCAACTCACGCCAACAATGGCCTCAATCTTCCCGGTCTGAATCAATGACATGACGATAGCTGAACCCTCAGCTACCAACACCGCGTAGCCCAAACGTTCTGCCTCGGATTGGAGATCTTGGATGGTGCAAAGCCCGCATTGTTTGCAGAGCAATCCGAACTCGTCGAATGGTGCCGGACATTTGCTCTCAATCCGTAAACACTTGGGGAGCAGGAGGAGCCTGCGCTCGAAGGGAACGGTCGCCAAGGTTTCCCGCCACATTTCGTTGCTGAGTAGGACGCCGATGTAATCGCGGTAAATAGGATCGCAACCGAGGCTGACCACAAGGCCGTCCGCGTGAACCTTAATTTCTGCGGCTGGCATCGGCGGAACGGGATCATGCTCCGCGACATAATGTCTCACGGCCTTGAGGATCCGAGTGCGTTCCGCCACGGTCTGTGGAATGTTTTTCTTCGGAGCGCGAAATTTCTGAAGCGCAATCGGGCGAGGGATTGACAGTGGGGCAACGGTAGTCATAGACGGCAGCGTACGGGTGGCAAGCTAATGAATTTCGACGCGGAACGCGATGTTTTATTCTCTTGGTCCCCCCATTTTTTGGTTCTCAGGGTTTAGATCATCCTCGCACCCGTTTCACGAAGGCGGCCATGCGCTCGGTTGCGATTTTGATCTGATCCAACGCCGTGGCAAAGCAACAGCGCAGGTATCCTTCGCCGCAGGTCCCGAAGGCACTGCCCGGAACCGCCGCAACTTTCTCCTCCTGTAACAAACGGATGGCAAATTCTCTGGAACTCAGACCCGTGGAGCGGATCGACGGGAAGGCATAAAATGAGCCACGAGGGAGGTGGCAGGTCAACCCCATCGAGTTAAACGCGTTCACGATAAAATTCCGGCGCACTTTGTATTGATCGCGCATTGCAACCGTGTCGGGTTCACCATGTAAAATGGCCTCTAGGGCCGCTTCTTGGCTGATGATGCTGGCGCAGAGCATCGAGTATTGATGGATCTTCATCATCGCATCAATCAACTCCGCTGGACCGCACGCGTAGCCAATTCGGAAGCCGGTCATCGCGTATGCTTTGGAAAACCCATGCAGGAAAATGGTGCGCTCCTTCATCCCCGGTAAGGAAGCGATGCTGACATGTTCTCCTTCGAAAGTGAGTTCGGAATAGATCTCGTCGGTGATCACGATGAGGTTGTGTCGGATCACTAATTCGGCAATTTTGAGCAACTCCTCCCGAGTCATCGTTCCCCCGGTAGGGTTAGTTGGGAAGTTGAGCAACAGCGCTTTGCTCTTGGGGGTGATCGCTTTGGCGATGGCTTCGGCTGTGACGGCGAATCCGTCCTCTGCGCGACATTCGACTGCGACCGGAATGCCGTGGGCTAACGCCACGCTAGGAGAGTAGCTGACGTAGCAAGGTTCGTGATAAATGATTTCGTCGCCCGGATTAATGATGGCGCGTAATGCTAAATCGAGGGCCTCGCTCACACCGACGGCGATCAGGATCTGTTTGACCGGATCATAGCTCACACCGAAATTCCTTTCGATCATGGTGCTGATCGCTTCACGCAGTTTCAGTAACCCGAGATTGGAGGTGTAGGTCGTTTTTCCGCACTCTAGAGCATAAATAGCGGCCTCGCGGATGTGCCAAGGTGTTACGAAGTCTGGTTCTCCCACGCCGAGCGATATGACTGATTTTTGGCTCTGCACGATGTCGAAGAACTCGCGGATGCCCGAACGGGGTATCCCGCGGACATGATCCGCCACGAATTGATTGGGCTGGAACGGTGAACTCATAGGAGTTTGTCGCGTCAGGTTAAACGGTTTTGGAACATAAAACTCAAGGCAAAATGGCGAGGGAAACCTCTCGGAAGGAAGCTCCGAGCGATCCAAGATCAGGCGGCTGCCTGAACTGGCTTGCGGCTGATGATGGGTTTGGATTCGCCGCGAACCACTGACCCGTTGATCGTCACCAAAGAAATATCGCTGGCACCGGGGATCTCGAACATGACGTCGAGCATCAATTTTTCGAGCAAAGCCCGGAGTGCCCGTGCTCCTGTGCCCTTACGAATCGCTTGCGTGGCGAGTTCTGTCACTGCATCGCGCGAGAACCGAAGCTCTACCCCTTCGAACGCCAATAACTTCGTGAATTGCTGAGTGAGGGCGTTTTTTGTTTCGGTTAAAATCTGCTCCAACTGATCTAGGGTGAGTTCCTCCAAAACGGTCACCATGGGGAGGCGTCCGATGAATTCCGGAATAAAACCATAGCTGAGCAGGTCCTCGGGTTCGATGTGTTGCAGGGTGCTTTGCGGAGTCATCTCGGCCAGTTTTTGGCCGTTTTCCTTGGACCCGAAACCCATGACTCGCGTGCCCAGTCGGCGTTGAATAACTTGGTCGATCCCAACGAAGGCACCTCCGCAAATAAAGAGGATATTGGTGGTGTCCACGCGGATGTATTCTTGCTGTGGGTGTTTGCGGCCTCCCTGAGGCGGGACGTTGCAGATCGTGCCCTCCAAGATCTTGAGCAACGCTTGTTGCACTCCTTCTCCAGAAACGTCTCGGGTGATTGAAACATTTTCGGTTTTTCGTGAGATTTTGTCGATCTCATCGACGTAAATGATCCCCGTTTGAGCGCGTTTGACGTCGTAATCTGCGTTCTGGAGCAATCGTTGGATGATTGTTTCGACGTCTTCCCCTACGTAACCAGCTTCGGTCAAGGCCGTCGCGTCGGCGATCGCGAACGGGACGTTGAGCACTCGAGCCAAGGTTCGAGCTAACAAGGTCTTCCCAGAACCTGTCGGACCGACCAATAGAATATTACTTTTCTCGATCTCAACTGCGGCCAGCTTTGGCGACATCACCGGAACGCCACCTACCTCAGGGTTATCCTGACCATTAACAATTCGTTTGTAATGGTTGTGGACCGCAACGGACAGGGTGCGTTTGGCGTGTTCTTGGCCAATGCAAAAAAGATCCAGCTGAGCTTTGATGTCCGCCGGGCGAGGAACCTGCAATGGTTGGACAGGTTTCTTTGCCTCCAATTGCAATTCTTTATCGACCACGCTTTTGCAGACCGTGACGCAATGATCGCAAATGAAAACTCCGGGGCCGGGGATTAGTTTTTTTACTTCGGCATGGGACTTCCCACAAAAACTACAGAGACTGAGTTGTGTGGGGCGTGCCATCGCGCATCGGTTG
>SXQI01000087.1 GCA_005793025.1 Verrucomicrobiales bacterium | reverse complement strand
GTAACACTGCGGGTCATTCTTAAGAATCGCGTTCGCCAATTTTTGCATCAACACGGTTTTACCCGTGCGAGGAGGAGCGACGATCAAACCGCGAGTTCCTTTACCGATTGGGCAGACCAAATCCAGAACTCGGGTGGAGAGCTCATCGGAAGTGGTTTCTAGAATGAAACGGCGGTTGGGGAACAGCGGAGTCAGATTGTCGAAGTGCGTTTTGTCCTTCGCAATTTCAGGATCCTCTTTACCCACATGCTCGACTTTGAGGAGCGCGAAAAAGCGTTCCTTTTCCTTGGGTGGCCGAATCTGTCCTTGAATTAAGTCACCTGTCTGCAAATCGAAGCGACGAATCTGCGACGGAGACACGTAAATATCCTCGGGGCAAGGCAGGTAATTGAACGCTTGGGAGCGAAGGAATCCGAAGCCTTCCGGTAAAATCTCTAAGACGCCTTCCGTGAACAACAGGCCTCTGCGATCCGAATTCTTCTGAAGAATTTGGTAGATGACCTCGTGCTTTTTCATCGTACCGAAATTCTCGATTAACATCTCCTTTGCCATGGCGTTGACCTCTGGCATGGACATGTTCTGCAGTTCGGCAAGGTTGATCTTAGGTGCGTTCGGATCTATCGGCGGGATGTACTCATCCTCGACTTCGATAATGGGAACCTGAGGCAGGGGAGGTTTTGGATGCTTGGGTTGATGGCCTTTGTGTTTGTGACGGTTTTGTTGGTGACCTCCGGACTTGTGGCCTTTTCCGTGTTTTTTGTGTCGTTGGCCTCCACCCCCGTTATGAACTGGACGGTTTGATCCTCCGCCATGCTGGCGACGTTCTTGTTGATGAGATTGTCCGGACTCGGAAGCACCCCGGTTTTCGCCGGAAGAATCCTCCCCGGATGTCGGAGCCGCCTCCGATGGTGAAGAATTCTCAACTCGTTCAGCCGGCGGTTCATCCCGGTGGGCTTCAACCTCAGGAACCACGGAGTGGACAACCGCAGGTTGGATGGGTTCTTCGAAGCGGGGTTCGATCCTCGGAGCCTCGGGTAATTCCTGCCTAGGTTCTGGTTTCGCATGAACCGGCTCCATGGAGGTGCCTAGTGGCAATTGGTTCTCTGCTGCCGGCTCAACACTCTTTTTGGTGCTTTTTCGCGGTTTGGCGGTGGTCGCCTTCTTAGGGGCGGGATCTAGCTTCGACATAATCACTCATCAACGGCCGGTTTTTGGTCGGCCGAGGTATTTCAAAATCGGGGGTTATTCATGGCACTCTGTTCGGTTGACGAAACCAGAGCATCAAATGTTGTAGGACATGAGCCCCTCTCGGAGTCACGTTGCTGCGGTCAAAAATCCCCTGTCGCTGTCTTAGTAGGGCAAGGGGAACTTGGCCGTCAGCTCATGCACACGTTCGCGTACCCGGTGCGCGGTGTCAATATTTTTGATATCCAGTAAAACTTCGCTGATCATGTCGGCGATTGCAGCCATGTCGTTTTGACCCATTCCTCGTGTCGTGACGGCGGGAGTTCCCACGCGGATCCCGCTCCCTTGGAACGGAGAACGGGTCTCGAAAGGAATGGTGTTTTTATTGACGGTGATGCCGGCTTCGTCCAGCACGAGTTGACAATCTTTGCCTGTCAGGTTTTTCGCACCGACATCGACCATCATTAAATGGTTATCCGTACCGTCGCTCACGATCCTGAAGCCATTCCGTTTCAGTCCATCGCACAAAGCACGAGCATTGGTCACGACATTTTTCTGGTAAGTTTTGAATCCGGGTTGAAGGGCTTCATGGAAGCAAACGGCCTTAGCCGCAATGACATGCATTAACGGTCCGCCTTGGATTCCGGGGAATGCTTGGGAATCGATTTCCTTGGCATACTTGGCTTTACAAAGGATCAAACCGCCACGAGGGCCGCGCAATGTTTTGTGCGTTGTTGTGGTGACGAAATCGGCATGCTCAATCGGGCTTGGGTGTTCCCCCGTCACAACTAAACCGGCAATATGGGCGATGTCCGCTAGCAGTAACGCGCCCACTTCTCGGGCGATTTCTCCCATCCGCGCAAAATCAATTTTACGTGAGTAAGCACTCGCTCCCACGGTGATCATCTTTGGCCGTTGCACGCGGGCCATCTCGGCAAGCTGATCGTAGTCGATTCGTTCATCGTCTTTCCGGACCCCGTAATGAACAATTTCAAAGAATTTGCCTGAAAAATTAGCTTTGTTCCCGTGGGTCAGGTGCCCGCCATGGCTCAGATCCATCGTCAGCAGTTTATCCCCCGGCTTGAGCATCGAAAAATAAACCGCCATGTTCGCGCCGCTTCCGGAGTGAGGTTGCACGTTGGCGTGGTCGGCTCCAAACAGCAACTTGGCGCGATCGATCGCCAATTGCTCGACGGTATCTACATTTTCACAGCCACCATACCAACGTTTGCCGGGGTATCCTTCGGCATACTTATTGGTCAATACGGAACCCTGCGCCTCCATGACGGCCGGGCTCGTAAAGTTCTCACTCGCGATGAGCTCAATCCCTTTCTGTTGTCGGTGTTGCTCGAGCTCGATGACGTTGAAGATTTCTGGGTCCACCGTGCGCAACCGCAGATGGGAAGGGGTATTTTGATTTTCCATTTTTTTGACGCGACGTTCGTGGCGTCCGCCTTCGAACTTTGCCGCTAAAAACTGATCGACAATCCGCCGTGCGAGCTCTGGGTTCACCAATTTACTCCCGAGACACAGAATGTTGGCATCATTATGCTCGCGTGCCAATGATGCCATTTCCTCGGTAAAAACCAACGCCGCACGTGCACCTTGGGTTTTATTCGCCGTGATGCTCATCCCCACACCTGTCGAACACACTAAGAGGCCAAAAGCACTTTTGCCCTCCACCACGGCCTCTGCCACGGTTCGGGCATATTCGGGATAATCCGTCGAATCGAGGCTCGACGTCCCCACGTCGGCCAATGTTACGCCGCGTTTCTGTAGGTGGGCTTTCACGGCCTCTTTAAGTTTAAACCCTGCGTGATCGGATCCAATCGTGACTTGGACTGGGGGAGTATCGGTTTGATCGATGAATTTCAACAAGCTCACAATCCCTTGTTCGATCTGGTCTCGACATTCCCGATACACATCGAGTGAACCCCCGATTGGATCAGGAATATCTTTCTCAAATACTTCGAGGGTGTCATCAAATTCGCGGAGCAAAAAAGTCTTCTCTATCGCTTGGGGATACAGCAGTCCGACAGCGTCCACATGTCCGTGGGTCATCCCAAAGATAAAGTCTGCTTGCGCCACCACTTCAGGAGAAAGCATTCGACTCCGTTGTTTTGAAATATCAATCTCCAGATCACGCAACACTCGCACCGCATGACCACTAGGTGACTGACCGTCCATTGCCCCTACACCTGCCGAGAGAATTCGGTAACCACCCCGTTCCCGAGTGACCTCGCGTAGGAGTCCCTCCGCCATCGGACTCCGGCAAGTATTTCCCGTGCAAACGAACAAAATGGTCTTCATTTCAACAAAAACTAAGCAAACTTGGGGCGGAGGGTGACAACCGTCAACCCGAATTTCCAACCGACGAACGCACTGGAAAACGTCATTTTTTCAACAAAGTAGGCCTCGTCGCGGGGTTTAGTCAGGTTTGGTTTGGAGGATTGTTAATCCTTTGAGGAAATCTAAGGCGCGACCGAGGCTGGGGTCAAGGATCGGTGTCCTTGCTTGGGGTGTGTCTTTGGTGTCGCTGGTTTTGGCAGCTTCAGGGTCTGGGGTCCCTTTGTGTCGGCGGACGAGTTCTGCTTCGTTCAGGGTTGGTCGGCTCGCCGGCGCGGGCTTCACGACTTGGGCGGTGGTGTTGGTGGGTGGGCGGGAGAGGACGCTGAAGGGGTCGATGATATAATTTCTTTCTGCTGCAACTGTTGTTTCGACGAACAAATCAGGGGCGACCCCTTTGTCGGAGATAACCTCGCCGTTGCCGAGTGTAACGGGGCTTTGGCCGATTCGAAGTTTTTGACCGTTGGTTAGGGTGAATTCTTGATAGGTCCTAGCTTGACCTGCCGTGGGTGAACCGACGAGGTAAGCAAGTCCGGAAATTCGCAACATTCCCGCGAGGGCTTCTGCGGCCCCCACGGTTTGGGGGTTTATGAGGACGGCCAAGGGAGTTTTGACGGGGTTCGATTTGGCTTTGGTGCGACCGGTGTTTCCACCCCACTTCAAGAGTAATTGCTCGGTGGCAGTGAAATAATCTACGACGTCCACGGCAGCACCAAAATCAGTGCCCGCAGCGAATCTCAGGTCCAGAATGAGACCATTGAGTGGCCGGGAGGATTCCAGTTGTTTGAGATCTTGGCCGAATTGCAACCCGAGGCCCGAGCTGACAGTTCCAATGCGGATGTATCCGTAGGTGTCCTCAAAAATGTTGGTGTTCGCAATGAGACGATCAACGGGGGCGTTGGTATCATTCGAATTGCCGAGTAGTTCCACGCGGCCTCGTAACTGTTCCACTAGACCTAGGGAGGCAGCGCGGTCTAAGTCTTGAGGCGACATGCCAACGAGGTTGGATCGGATCAGGCTGTAGAGTTCCTGAAAAATAACAGGAGGTTTTGTTTCGGCAGCATGGTGGGAGTTGGCGAGAACCAGCCAAACCAATGCGAGGAAGCCAAACCAGTAGTTTTTACGAGAATTCATTTAACAGCGGGATCAACCCAAGCACGCCAGCACGGCGTGGGAGGGTAGATTAGCACGGAAGAGCTTTGGCGGCAATATCACGACGGAAATGGACCCCTTCAAAGTGAATCAGCTCTACAGCTTGATAGGCGGTGGTTTGGGCTTCAGCCAAGGTATTCCCGAGAGCGGTTACCCCTAGGACGCGGCCACCGTTGGTGAGGATTTCGCCGTTTTTTGAAAGAGTTGCGGCGTGAAAAACTTTCACATTGGGTAGGGCCGCAGCGCGCTCCAAACCAGTAATCACTTGGCCCTTGGTGATTGGACCCGGGTATCCACCCGAGGCCATCACAACACAGACTGCGGCTTTGGGTGACCAGCGGAGTTCGTGGTGCGCGAGAGTTCCTGTTGCGCTGGCTTCGATCAAATCGATCAGGTCATTCTCGAGGCGCATGAGATAGACCTGCGTTTCGGGATCACCAAAGCGGGCGTTGAATTCTAGCACTTTGGGTCCTGTAGCGGTGAGCATCACGCCCGGGTAGAGGATGCCTTTGAACACGATTCCCTCGGCGGCACAACCTTTGATCCATGGATCGAGAATCCGTTGGCCTGTTTTTTCTAGATCCTCTTGGCTCAAAAACGGGGTGGGACTATAGGTTCCCATACCGCCGGTGTTCAGGCCTTGATCGCCCTCAAGGGCTCGTTTGTGATCTTGCGCAGTGGGAAACAATTTGGCGGAGGTGCCGTCGCAGAGAGCATGGAGAGAAATCTCTGGGCCCTCGAGTAATTCTTGGATCACGATTTGACTGCCCGCCGCGCCGAATGATTGCCGAACTAGGATCTCGTCAATCGCGGTTTTGGCCTCTTCTAGGTTGTGGCAGATCAGAACCCCTTTCCCTAACGCGAGTCCGTCGGCTTTCACGGCGCAGCGTCCTCCTAAATCCTGAGCGAAGGCTGCAGCTAACAGGGGATCCGAAAACGTGCCTGCGCGGGCGGTGGGAATCCCGTGGCGCTCCATGAAATCCTGAGAAAAAACTTTAGAAGATTCAAACTGGGCGGCTTGTTGATTCGGACCCCAGATGCGCAGACCGTGCTTTTCGAACAAATCCACGATTCCAAGTGATAGCGGATTATCCGGCCCAACGACGATCAGATCGGGACGGTTTTCGAGCGCGAAAGCGAGTAATCCCTCAAGGTTTTCTGCGCCGATCGGCACACAGGAGACATCCACTTTGCCCTGCCTGTTTTCCAGTGGCATCCCCGCGTTTCCCGGAGCACACCAGATCTGACGGGCGCGCGGGGACTGCGCCAATTTCCAAACCAATGCATGTTCGCGACCGCCAGAACCAATCACCAAAAGTTTCATCAACCCCAGTCAATCAGAGGCGCGGATGCTGGGAAAACTCTATTTTATGCCCACGGGTGTGGGTTAGATCAGAATTCGTCTGCGATCCGGATCGTAGGGAGCTTTGAGGTAAGGGGTGGCAGGATAAAGCCGACCGGAGATGTTGATCTCGTAGCGACATTGGAGTAGGGCCTGCGCATCCCACGATTCCTCGTTTTTCACGTAACCCATACCTACGGCACCACCCAAGGTGTGACCATAAGAACCCGAGGTTGTGTAACCCACGACCTGCTTGTCGCGGTGGATCGGTTCGCTGCCCCACAACACCGGCTCGGGATCTTGGAGCACAAGGGTGATGAGATTCCGTTTTAGGCCTCTCTGTTTTTGGTCGAGTAAGGCTTCCCGTCCAAGAAACGAGTTTTTTTTCCATGCGATGGCGAAACCAAGCCCAGCTTCCAAGGCGGTGTCATCGGGAGAAATATCGGCACCCCATGCGCGGAAACCCTTCTCTAACCGCAGGGAGTTGATGGCGTAATGACCTGCGTTCACCAACTCAAATTCACCCCCCGCATACCAAATCGAGTCATAAAGCTCCGCTGTCTGGCTGATCGGAACATGGAGTTCCCACCCGAGTTCACCGACGTAGGTGATCCGAATAGCTCGTACGGTAGTCTTTCCGAGGGAGATGGATTGAGCAGTTCCGAAGGGAAAATTTGCATGAGATAGATCGGTCTCAGTGAGCCGTTGCAAGAGTTGGCGCGAGCTGGGTCCCATTATCCCGAGGACGCCGTAGGATTCTGTCACGTCTGTGAGAGAGGCGCGTTCATCGGGTTGGAGATTGCGGCGGATCCAATCCTGATCGCGGACGGTTTGTCCAGTGCTCCCGATGATGTAGAACTCTTCGAGGCCAAGCCGAACAATCGTGACGTCACTTTCGAATGCGCCTCGGTGGTTGAATAAACCCGTGTAAACTGCTTTACCAATGGGCACTTCCATGTCTGCGCCGCAAAGGCGTTGTAGCAGGGAAAGAGCTTCAGGACCTTTGAGGATGTATTTGGAAAACCCTGTTTGATCAAATACTGCAACGGTTTCTCGACACCCCTTATGTTCCTGAGCGTGGTATGGAAACCAATTCTGCCGATGAAATGAGTAGCGCATCACCGGTTTCTGGAACCTCGGGGCAAACCATAACGGCCTCTCCCAACCGTTTCTGGTCCCGAAATACGCTCGGCGATCATCAAGTCGGGAATGCAACGGCGTTTGCCTCATCCCGCGTCCTGTTTCGTATTCCCGGTTGGGCCACGCCATCTGGTAATGTAGCCCGAGCACCTCCGTCACGCGCTCACGCAGGAACGTGCGATTATTCGCCCAAGGCAAAAACCGGCGGATATCTACCGACCATAGGTCGAGGGTTGCTTCGCCAGCCTGCATCCATTCAGCCAGATATTTTCCTGCACCCCCAGCACTGGCGATGCCGACAGAATTGAACCCTGCTGCAACGTAGAGGTGATCGACTTCAGGAGTTTCCCCTAGGATAAAATTATTGTCAGGAGTGAAGCTCTCAGGCCCGTTGGTGAACTTCTCAAATTTGCAATTCTTGAGTGCCGGAATTCGATGTCGTCCATTAGCCAATGGGACAGAGAATTTATCCCAATCTGCATCGAGTAATTGGAAGGCGAAATCTTTAGGAATTTGATCCACCGCCCATGCTTTGGAGGATTCTTGGAATGCGCCGAGCATGACTCCTTTTCCTTCGCCACGAAAATAAAGGCCCAGATCAGGATCACGACCCACGGGTAATTCATCGAACGCTCCACTCAACGGTTCGGTCACCACGTAATGGTGCTCCACAGGGTGAAGGGGAATGGTAACTCCACAGCGCAAGCCAAGTTCACGAGTCCACATCCCACCGCATAACACCACGTATTCAGCTTTGATCGAACCTTGCTCCGTCGTGACACCAGTTACTCTTCGACCTTGCCGATCGATGCTCGTGACCCGGATGTGCTCAAGGATCGTTGCCCCTCTCGATCGGGCACCTTTAGCCAATGCAACAGGAACTTCCCTCGGGATCACTTTGCCATCATGCGGCAACCATGCGGCTCCCAATACATCATCCACCCTGAGTAACGGCCATTTTTTCAACGCCTCTTCCGGATTGATGAGGTGCGCCTCGACACCGAATAACTCGGCCATCGCCATAGTTCGTCGCAGTTGAATCATGCGATCTTCCGATTTACCAAGGATCAGGCTTCCCACGCGTTTCCAGCCCACTGAATGCCCGGTCAACTCCTCAAGTTGCGAATAAAGTTCGACGGTGTATTTGTTGATCCGCGTCATGCTATTGCTGGTGCGTAATTGGCCGACCAACCCCGCCGCATGCCAAGTGGTTCCCGCAGCGAGCTCGTTCTGTTCCAGCAACACGACATCTTTCCACCCTAACAGTGTCAGGTGATAGGCGACGCTAGTGCCAATGACGCCGCCTCCCACGATGACGACTTTAGCCTCCGACGGTAGAGAATTCTGTAAGGTCATGTGTTTGTCGATAAACTGAAGCGGGACGCAAAGGTCTGCAAATAAAATCCGTCTGTGAAGTTTCCCAACGTGCAATTGTTCGGGGGTGAATTCTGCTCGCAAGTTGAGAGTTGTTTGGTCATGCTGTTTTTATGATTCCGCTGCCAGCTACTCGTCACGGTGTTCCGGGTGAACTCGTGCTGTTCGATTGGTAATTGCTATGTCTTGGTTTTCCTTCTCTGATTGGTTGGTCATTCTGGTTTACCTCGTGGGGATTGTGGGGATTGGCCTGTGGCTCGGTCGGGATCAGCGGACCACTCACGATTATTTTTTAGGTTCACGCACGATTCCTTGGTGGGGGATCGGGATGTCGATCGTTGCCGCTGAAACGAGTGCCCTGACCATCATCGGAGTTCCCACGATGGCTTATGGTGGAAACCTAGCGTTTCTCCAGATGATCATCGGGTATGTGATTGCTCGGATTGTTTTGGCTGTGGTGTTAGTGCCGCATTATTTCCGGGGGGAAATCTACTCGCCTTATCAGCTTTTCGGGAACGCATTCGGGCCTTCCGCTCAGCAAGCTGC
>SXQI01000086.1 GCA_005793025.1 Verrucomicrobiales bacterium | reverse complement strand
GTTTGGGCACCTTGTCCCAAAGCTTCCACGACAATCGCCCACTCTTTGAAGGCAATGTTCATCTCCACCTATTATTAAGTGGACGAATCAGACCCAAGCCAGATTTCTCCCGAGTTGATGGTGCTCCCGGAATTACCAACGAACTCCATCAAGGTATTTGAGGCTGAGGGGGATGTGCGCAGCGGCGTCTGGGGATTCGTCCTCAATAAAATAATGTTTTACCCCTGATTTTTTCGCTTGGTTGAGGATGGCTGGCCAATTCATTTGACCGGTGCCGACGACCACATCGTTGCTCACATCGGCTGAGCCGGTCATCACGCCCGTCTTGAGGCTTTTCTTCATGTCTTTGACATGCATTAGCGACCATCGTGAACCGTATTTTTTTAATAGTGCCACGGGGTCTTTACCGGGGTAGACGATCCAGAAAACATCCATCTGGAAATTGACGAATTTCGGGTTGGTCTCGGACATCAACAAGTCAAACAGATCGGTTTCACCATACTTCGAAAACTCGTAACCGTGTGTGTGATAGAAAAACTTAAGACCATGTTTAGCGAGTGCTTCGCCTGCTTTGTTGAAATTCTTGATGGCATCACGGCATTCGGCCTCATCGAAGTCATCTTTGTGGGGAATCCACGCACAGCCAACATACTGGAGCCCCAGTGTTTTCGCCTCTTTGGCGATCCCTTCGATGTCGGTTTGGTAGCGATCATAGCCGAAATGTCCACTGATGGGTTTTAAACCGCGAGCATCGAGCATCTCCTTAAACTTTTCAGGAGAAAGGTTATAGGTCCCCGCAAGCTCCACTTCCTTGACGCCGTAGTCGCGAACTTTATCAAGGGTTACCGGAACGTTACGGGTAAAATCGGCCCGAAGGGTATAAAGCTGAAGCCCGATCGGGCCTTTGAAGTCGGCACCTGTGCCAATGTCGGCAGCGTTGGAATTGAGGATGGTAATGACGGAGGCACAAACAACTAAAAGCCCCTTCTTGAATGAGATTGAGAACATGCCGTCATTTATGCAGGAGGAACCGTTCTGTTGTCGATGCGGAAAAAACACAGCACAATTCACCCTCGACAAAGCCAGATGAACGGACGAGAGTCAAACCGCTATGATCATCAAACTATTGTCAATGTTATGCGTATTAACGCTGACTCAAATTGTTATGGCTGAATCCAAACCATCCATCCACGACATCGCGTTGAAAGATATCAACGGGCAACCTACAACGTTGAAGAGCTTCAAAGGTAAAGTTGTGCTTTTAGTGAATGTCGCCTCCAAGTGTGGCCTTACCCCTCAGTATGAAGGGTTGGAAGGTTTGCAGAAAAAATATGCGGCTCAAGGTTTCACGGTTGTTGGACTGCCTTGCAACGATTTCGGTGGTCAAGAACCCGGAACCAACGAAGACATCAAACAGTTTTGCTCCACTAAATACAAAGTTACCTTTCCTTTGATGGACAAGGTCAAAGTCCTCGGAAATGAACGCCACCCTCTTTACGCACGATTGACAGGAAAGGACGCGGAGTTTCCCGGAGACATTAAATGGAATTTCGGCAAATTTTTAATCGCGAAGGATGGTGCCGTGCTCAAACGATTTGAGCCGCAGACCAAACCAGATTCCGATGATCTCCTTAAAGCGGTCGAGTCCGCTTTGGCTCAGAAATAATCCTAGTTTCGTGAAAGCACGCGACCAGTGATCATGGTCGCGTGCGCTCTAGGTCACCGACCACCCGTTAAAAAGGCCAGCAAATCCCTCAATTCTTGTTTACTTAAAATATTCCCCATCCCCTCGGGCATTCCGGACAGACCTTTATCTCTCGATTTGATGTCTGACTTCTTTATTTTGAGCAGCCCATCTTCAGGTGAATTGAGTTCGATGATCTGATCATTTTCAGATTTCAGCACGCCCGCATAAAGAGTTCCATCACCGGTAGTGAGAAGAACGCTTTCGAAACCGGGAGCGATTTTTGCGTTCGGCAACAGGATTGCCTCTAGAAAATAATCTGCGGATTGGTTTTTCGCCAATTGCGCCAACTCAGGGCCCACTTCGCCACCCTCCCCGTTCCATTTATGGCAGCGCGTGCAAGCGACCTCGGCTTTCTCAAAAAATATTTTTCGACCGAGCTCAGGGTTCCCCCCCTTCAATGTTGAGCGGTAACTTGCTAGTGCATCATTCTTGGGGAGCCGGAGCTCACGTGCACTCAATTCGGCGATGATTCTGCTATCGGTTTTTTGTCCCGCCGCCAGTAGAAGGTCTAGTTCGATCTCCCCGGGGAGATTACTTTTCTTGAGCCATTCGAGCAAAAGGTTGTCGGCATCCGCTCCTTTAAGAGTTGCCAACGATGCCATGGCGTTCTGTTTTTCTGATAACGTTCCATTCGCCAACACTTTTGCTAAATTGCTGAACACATCTACCTGTCCGGATTTTGCCATCATCGATGTCGCGGCTTTACGAACTGCCTCGTTGGCGTCCGATTGTGCGACCTTCAAGATTTCGGGGAGGCTTGGGTCATTCAATTTGGCGAGAGCATTCAGAGCCTCGATGCGTGTTTGTTCAGGTGTGGATGAGTCCTTCGCCAATTCGATGAGCCATTTGCCTGCGGCAGTAATTCCCAAGTTGGCTATCGCACTCGCAGCTGCGGCTTTGACTGGGTGGCTTGCGTTCTTGAGCAAGTTCTCTGAGACTGCAGCCAATGCCAGAGTTGCGGGATCAGCCGTCCGTTTGTCCAATGGACGCCAAAGGCCTGTGACCTTGTCTCGAGAGGAAGGGGTGGGCCACTGTCCCAGCATGAGCAGGACTTCTTTGCGAATCGCGTCAGATTGTTTTGAATCTGTGGCTAATTGAGCCAACGACTGGGCGTTTTCTGCACCTCCCAGTCGAAAGTTGGCGTTGATGACCCGACGCATCCAAGGGGTACGATAATCGACGGTGTCCTTGAAGCCATCGGTAAACCTGTCTCCACTGGTGTTGGCCTTTTTTGCTAAGGACGCTAAGGCTCCAACGATCGGAAGATCATTGATCGCACGAGCAGCTTCCACAGCAACCGGAGCAGATTCATCATTCACAAAAGCTTCGATCTCAGAAGCACCGAGACGCCTCAAAGCCAACACCGCCGCCATCCGGACTGCTGGGGATGGGTCTTTGGCGAGAGCAGCGATTTTTTTGGAGTCCTTGGAAGATGTCAAAACCATCACGCCAGCATGGCGTAGGTAGGTATCTTTATCGTTATTCGTTCGTAGCAAATCCAAGCCGGCGTTGAACGATTCACGAGTGTTTATTTTGGAGAGTCCGAGTGCTGCGAAATACTGCACCCTTGGGGAACTATCTTTTAACAGGGCGATTAGACGGGATTCTGCGGTTACTCGATGATTGTCCCCGAGAACCCGTGCGGACTGAGCCCGGACCTCCGCGTCGGGATCTGCTAATAGTCCCAGAAGGTTATCCGTGAGTGTGGCATCGCGTTGACCCAATTGTCCGATCGCCCAAATGGCATGAATCCGAGCCAACTGATGGTCGCTCGACTTGACGACCTTGAGTAATGGTTTCAGGGAGTCTTTACCGCGCTCAGCCAAATTGAACTGAGCTTCCTGACGCACCCTCATGTCTGGATGACGTAATAGCGTAACCAATCGTTCGCTCCGAGTTTTGGTAAAGCCAGCACCTAACAAATCTTGAGTCGAAAGACTTGTTGGATCCTTCACCATGGAAGTTTCCGACAATCGGTAGATTCGACCTTTTTCGCTTTTCGGCCATCCGTGGACCCAATCCGCGATATACATCCGACCATCGGGACCAAAATCACAGTCGGGAGTAAGAATGTCCCACAAAAAACGTTCCGTCTCACCCAGGGCAAACCCGGCTCCTGATGGGTTGACCTTGAAGGAATGGATTCCGCTGCCTGTTGCTTGCCCTCGGAAATCACATAAATAGAAACGGTTTTGGTGTTTTCCAGAAAACCCAGTTCCGGGTGCATAAACTAAACCGGACGGCCCTGCGGCGATGTGGCCGATGGGTGGAATAATGTAGGCAGGTTGACCGGGACCACGTAATTGCCAAAGTTTTTCGGCGTTCCAAGTTCCTGCTGGGTTTTGTTCGCTGAACTGAAAACCAATGCGCCAACCGGTGTCTCCTCCTTCGACAATGTAGACTAGGCGGGCAGAATCCCCGTGGTCGCAGTTATTATCGCCTGAGAAGAGGTTTCCAAACTCATCAAAAGCGAGTTCCTGCGGATTGCGGAGGCCCGTCGCAAAAACTTCCAGATTCGATCCATCTGGATTGCATCGATAAACGGCTCCTTCATCCGGATAACTGAAGGTGCGTCCTTCCTTCGAGACCACATGCGATCCTCGATCACCAATGCTGAAATAGAGTTTTCCGTCCGGACCAAATTTCAATCCATGGAGGTCATGTCCGGTCAAACTGAACCGAGTGCCAAACCCGTGGGCGATGGTCTGGCGACTTTCTGCCACACCGTCACCGTCCCGATCCTGAAGTGCCGTCACATCGGGAATATTCGCAAAATAAACTGTGCCATTACGGGCTAGAACCCCCGAAGCAATGCCATCCAATAAGGAATTGAACCCTTCGGCGAACAGCGTTGATCGATCTGCACGTCCATTCCCGTCTTGATCAACCAAGAGACGGACAACCTCGGACTCCTTGGCGAGATCCATCGCTTTGGGTCCAAGATG
>SXQI01000085.1 GCA_005793025.1 Verrucomicrobiales bacterium | reverse complement strand
CCCGCAGCCTTAATTTTTTCGATCACGGTGGCATCGAAAGGAGATCGATAACCCGCCAAGATATTTGAAGCGCAACCGAGGGGTTGATTTCGGACCGCCAGAACATCCTTGATTGCGATCGGGACGCCGAGCAGGGGGAGCTCCGCCATACCGCCGTTGGCTATAGCCCGGTCTGCAACGTCCGCTTGTGTCAAAGCATCTTCTTTGTCGATGCTGAGAAACGCATGAACTTTATCGTCGATTTGTTGGACGCGTTCGAGACAGGAGACCATTGCCTCTCGAGCAGAAACCTCGCGACGAAGTAACAGGTTTGAGAGACCAGAAATAGTGAGTTGATTCAGTGTCGACATGAACAGCAGAAGGAAAAATTACTCAACGATCTTGGGAACCATGAACAACCCATTGGCCTTGGCTGGGGCGTTCCGGAGTGCGTCTTCTCGAGGGAGGGAGGGACGGATTTCGTCGGGTCGAGTGATATTCACCAGCGGCACCGCGTGAGCGGTAGGTTCCACGGCAGAGACGTCCACCTCGTTCAGTTTTTCAATGAACCCGAGGATATTCTCCAACTGACCACTCAATTTTTGTGACTCTTCCGAGGTCAATGTAACCCGGGCGAGGTGCGCCACATACTCCACATCAATGACTACTGCTGCCATGGATGGTATTGTGCGGAGGAGTCGATGATTTGAAAGCAGGAAATGCCGACGATCAAAACGGTTCATTTTCCATTTGCTCGAGAGGGAGAGGTAAACCATATTCTGCGGAGATGAAGATTTTCATGATGTGTGCGCTTCTTGCGCTGGTGGTCGGGTCAGGGAACGCTGTGGCACAAGAAGCCGCAAAACCCAAAGCTGTAGAAGTCAAACCGGCTGCGGCTGAGGCGAAGGAAGTGGCGGTGATTAAAACAACAATGGGAGAAATGGTGGTTGAGTTTTGGCCGGATGTTGCTCCAAAAACGGTAGAGAATTTTAAAAAGTTATCTAAAGCAGGCTTCTATGACGGCACGGCATTTCACCGGATCATTAGCGGCTTCATGATTCAAGGAGGCGATCCTTTGAGCAAAGACGAGGCTAACAAAAATCGTTGGGGGACAGGGGATCCCGGCTACAAAGTCAAAGCGGAGTTCAATCCAAAGAAGCATGTGAGGGGAGTGATTTCCATGGCTCGTTCGTCGGATCCTGATTCTGCGGGATGTCAGTTTTTTATCTGCCTTGAAGCCGCCCCGTCGTTGGATGGAAAATACACAACGTTCGGAAAGCTGGTTTCAGGCGAGGAAGTTTTGATGAAGTTGGGCGGCACGCCGACGAACGACCGTGATGTGCCTCTCACCCGAGCTAACATCGACAGCATCAAAATCAAAGCACAAGATCCAGTAAAGTGAGTCAACGATTGTTGAACAAGAAAGCAAAATAGCATGGCCCAAGAAGTTGCAGTTATCAAAACATCCGAAGGCGACATGGTCGTCAAGTTCTGGCCTGATGTGGCCCCCAAGACCGTCGAGAATTTCAAAAAATTGGCGAAGGAAGGGTTTTACGATGGCACAGCATTTCATCGAATCGTGAAAGGGTTCATGATTCAAGGGGGTGATCCATTGACGAAGGACAAAACGCAGGAAGCTCGCTGGGGCACTGGGGATCCCGGCTACAAGGTTAAGGCTGAGTTCAACGGGAATCCACACGTTCGTGGGGTGCTTTCCATGGCTCGTTCTCAGAATCCTGATTCGGCGGGGAGCCAATTCTTCATTTGTCTGGCTGATGCGCGTTTTCTGGATCGCCAATACACGGGTTTTGGTGAAGTGATCGAGGGAGATGATGTTCTAGGAATTCTTGGAGATGCTCCAACGACGTCGAACGGCGGAGGCGAGCGAAGCCGTCCTGTAACACGTGTGGGCGTGGTGAGTATCACCATCGAAACTCGCGCGTAACCCCCAAGGAAGTCTCGAATGAGACCAGAGGATCTCGGGACAGTTCTAGTAAGCCTAGGCTGCCCGCAGGAGAAATCGTTGGAGATGGCCGCGCAATTAAATAAAAGGGCAAAGCAACTTTCCGAAGGCGGCCGCCAGACCTATGAGGAGGCATTGGTTCATTTGCTGGGTCTGATGAGGCAAGGGTGGGCTGCGAAAGAAAGGGGGCTTTGAAATGAGCCAACCATGGCAACTTCTCAGTTCGGAACCCGTTGGTGATTTCCGAATCTTTAACCTTCGAAGTGACCGAAAAATATCACCCCGCACCGGAGTAGCACATGATTTTTATGTGATCGAAACCGTTGATTGGGTGAATGTAATTGCGATCACGACGACAGGGAAACTGGTGATGATCGATCAGTTTCGACACGGCTCTAACACCACAGAGGCTGAGGTTCCTGGGGGGATGATGGATAAGGACGACACCGATCCAGTGAAAGCGGCTATCCGGGAATTACGAGAGGAAACAGGTTATGAGGGCGCAACCGCCACCTTGATCGGACGGATTTATCCCAATCCTGCGATCATGAATAATTGTTGCTACACCGTGTTGATCGAGGGTTGCGAATTGAAACATGCGGTCGAGTTTGATCCAGGAGAAGATTTGGTGACTCGATTGGTAGAGGAACGCGAGATTCCCGGGTTGATCCGCAGTGGTCAAATTGGCCACGCGCTCGTCGTTGTGGCTCTTCAGTATTATCAACTGTGGAAATCTGCTCCACGCGCCATGACTGAAGGTGGAGGGGTTATCTCCTCAACCCCGGTGCACTTGGGGTAAAAACCCGATAAGATACACCCTCCGGCGAACTGGTCAAAGAGCTCACCTGAAAATGGAAATACTTACTGATTTGGTTGAACGGAGGGAGTAAGGCGAAATCAAACAGTGCTTGCCAGCCTTGGTCAGGTCCACTTTCGATTAGGGGGATCGGAAAACCAAACATGACTGACTCGAACCGTGACGGATCTTTTCGCAATAACTCGAATTCCATTCGAGTGGTTTCCACTTGGTTTTTATAACCAAATAAACCTGAATTGTATCCGCCCACCTTCTCGGCGGCTTGGGCCAAACCTTTGACATCGCGAAGGCTGTTTCCAACGGCGACAGCATTGCGAAGATATTCTTCCACAGAGTTAGGGTCGCTCGAAAAAACCACATAACCTCCGTGTGCCGAAACGTGTAACCACTGAGGCACCACTTTTTGCCCCGATTCATCGAGATCCTCCGAAAGGGTGATACTGTAGATTTTTTGGCCCACGAATTCTCTTTCGATGATGGGGGTGGTGCCTAGGGGAGGAGGAAGGATGCTTACGGACGCACGAATCGCTTGGAGTAATTTGCTCGCGTTGGGTGAACCGATGAGGACAGTCGTCGGAGGATCGACCAAGTTTTCTACGTTCAGGATTCTTGGCGTCTTTTCATAGGTGATAATATCATCACCTAGGTTTCCGATGAGGTTTTTTTTGAAATCGAAATTGGGGTCTACATCGCGTCCGGCAGTTCCGATCGCTAATTGGAGGAGTCCAAAAACACCCAGATCAACTTTCTTAATCAAAGCCTCGATCTCTGCCCATGTTTTTTGGCCATCTAAGCGCATTCGTTGATATTTGGTGACATCGGCAGGCACCAGTGCGATGGGTGCCGAGTCTTTAGATTGAGGAAGTATTAGGCTGATCAGACCTTGACGAGCTGTTTCTGGAATTCCTGCGAAGAGTTCGAAGGTCGAGCCTTCGGATGTATTCGCAAGTTTAAAGGATAAGGATTGGACACTTGCCAATCCCGTGGCGGCAAGAACTTTGTCGGGCTGTAGTCCCAAGTTTGGGACGGCATCCTCATCGGCTGCGAACCGTTTCGCCATCGCGTAAAGTGGTTCACCAAGGAGCAGGAGATAGGCATGAGCATCGTTGAGCGATTTGTTCTTGGCGGTTTTGAAACTCGGCTGTTCCGCAAGGGATGATGTTGTGACACCTCCCTGCCGGATCATTATTTTTTCCAAGGACTGAGCACTATTAGCTAAAAGTAGGACGGATTGAGACTGGCCAAGGATCACATTAAATTTGGCTGAGTTGGTTGGCGATCCCGCTTCGGGGATTTCAGGAATACCCACCACTAGTTTACGTAGGGTTGCGTTGATCTGGTCTTGGGGAAAGGAGAGGTGAATGAAATCAACGTCGCGGATTTTCTCGGATTTGACTATTTGCCCTCCCGTGGCCCACTTAGCGCGTAATCCATCCAACGCAGTCTTGAGCGCGGGGCTTTTCGCTTTAGCGTCTATGAGGAGAATCCAATCGAAGGTTCGCTCCTTGGGGAGGGAGGAGGGAAGGAGCGCAAACGTGATCTGGCCGTGGATTAAACCTTGATAATTTGTAAACGCGATGCCGAGTTCTTTTTCGAGAGGGAGTTGGATGGTTTCGGCGAATCGCGTGTCGAATCGTTCGCGAAACAATTTCATGGAGGGATCTTGCCAAAGTGCTGGATACGAAGAATTGGTGGTCGATCCCCACCACTGATCCCAATCCCGAATTGTTGCGACGGCGATTGTGTCGGCGGGAAGCAGGCTCTCGGCTGTCGGTGTTTCGGCCTTCCCAGAACACACACCCGTCGCCATCACAACCAAAGCTAAAAAGAATCTGAATCCGTTCATGCCTAGCTTGCAACTCAGTGAAATAATAATCCTTCGCTCAAACCTCTCGAGAGGTCAGAACTCGAGCACGCGCATACCATAGCTTGCTCAGGACGAAAATCAACCCAATGCGCCGGATTCTTAACGAGTCTAGGGTTTCAGAAGGGCTAGCAGTGTCGCGGATAATGGTTAATGTCTGACCCAATGAAGTTGGTTTGTAGGTTGGTTTATTTTTTGGTGATCTCGGTCGTCGTTGTGGTTCACAACCGCTCAGAAACGCCCTCGTCCAGAGTGGTGAGGGACGTGAGTTCGGAGTTGGAAAGCATCCGTTCGAAGCATGGGTTGCCGGGGATTGCGGGGGTCATTGTTGTTGAGGATCAGGCCGTGTTGGAAGGAGCCTCGGGTGTTCGAAAATTTGGCCACGAGGCAAAAGTGACGGTTCAGGATCGTTTCCATGCTGGATCCATTACGAAATCGATGACCGCCACTCTGGCGGGACTTCTCGTTGAGAGTGGAAAAATCAAATGGATGACAACCATTGAAGATGTTTTCAGCAAAACAGGAATGGAGATCCACTCCGCTTACAAATCCGTGACGCTTGAGCAGTTGCTATCCCACCGAGGAGGAGCTCCTCATGAACCCCCCGCTGAGTTATGGATGGCTGCGTGGCGTAAAGAGGGGAGTTATGAAACCCAACGATTACAATTCGTCCGAGGGTTGTTGGCGAAGGAGCCTGCGAAGACTCCGGGAACCGAGTTTGTTTATTCTAATCAAGGATACGCCATTGCGGGTGTGATGTTGGAGACGGTGGCAAAAATGCCTTGGGAAACTTTAATGAGCGAAAAGATTTTCCAACCCTTGGGAATGAAATCAGCGGCGTTTGGTGTCCCCGGAGTTCTCGGTGAAATGACCGAGCCGTGGGGGCACGTTTTCCAATCAGACCACTGGATCCCTAAACAGGCAGATAACCCACCGGCGATCGGTCCGGCTGGAACCGTGCACGCTTCGGTTGGGGATATCGCTCGTTATGCGGCGATTCATTTACGAGGTGATCGTGGTTTAACCACCCCGATATTGAAACCCGACAGTTGGAAAAAGTTACACCAACCTAGCCCGGGGCAAGATTATGCGCTTGGCTGGGTGGTGAAGGATAGCCCTTGGAAACGAGGAAAAGCTCTGTGGCACAACGGATCCAACACGATGTTTTACATGGTGGTTTGGATGGTGCCGGAGGACAACATGGTCGCGGTAGTCGCGGTCAACGCAGCGAGCCCCGCTGCAAGAGTTGGAAGTGAGGAAGCGGTGACTACTCTGGTTGGATTATTAAAGAAGAATCGACTTTGATCATGGTGCTGGATGTTGGAGCCCAGTTCACATTCCGTTCAACCAATCCTTCCAGACCTGCGCCAGTCGCTCCAATGGCAACCCGACGACGTTTGAATAGGAGCCCTCGATTCTTTTGACAATCATTTCCCCATGATCCTGAATCGCGTAACCACCTGCTTTGTCGAGGGGGTTGATTTTACTTAAATACAATTCGATTTCTTCCCGAGTGAGTGGGTGGAACGTGACCAAGGTGGTATCGGCAAAGAGCTTTTTTCGACGCTCCTGCGCGTGCATGAGGCAAACTCCAGTAACCACGAGATGGGTTTGATCTGATAATTCCGTCAACATTTGAACGGCTTCGTTGTGATCCCGGGGTTTCCCGTAAAGCGATGTGCCGAGATGCACCAGTGTGTCCGCAGCTAATATCGAGTGATCCGGATATGTGTGGGAAACGGCTTTCGCCTTGCGGTAGGCATTGATCAAGCAGAGTTCTCGACCTGTCAAAT
>SXQI01000084.1 GCA_005793025.1 Verrucomicrobiales bacterium | reverse complement strand
TGACCGACAATGACAATTTTGAGTTGCTCGGTAGGGGAGGTGGTCTGCATGAAAAATCAATTTAAACTTCGCCGACTTTCAGGTTTGAGTTCATGGAGTCGCGCTTACATGTAACCATCACGACGAAGTTTCTCGAACGCGTCCTCGCTCTCCTTGTCCTGAGCCCTGCCGGAACGCTCCGCCGTCTTCGTGTGCCGTAATTCCTCGATAATCTCGCGGACTGTGCTGGCCTTGGATTTGATGATCCCGGTGCATGGCGCGCACCCGAGACTCCGATATCGCTCACCTTTTGAATTGGAGAAATACAACGGAATGATCGGCATGTTTTCGCGTTCGATGTATTCCCAAATGTTCAGCTCGGTCCAATGCAGCAATGGATGAATGCGAATGTGTGTGTCTTTATCAAAGTCCGTCTTGAACTGATCCCAAAGTTCTGGCGGCTGATCTTCCACGTTCCACTCCATGTTTTTATCGCGAGGACTAAAATAACGTTCCTTGGCACGGGTAGGCTCCTCATCGCGACGAACCCCAACGATCACACCGGTGAAATGATGTTCTTCCAAGACTTTCTTGAGACCATCCTTTTTCAGCGTGCCACAGCACTCAACCCGAGTAGCTTTGCCGTTCGGAAACGTGACACCTGTGTTAAGAACTTCTTCGTTTTTGCCAACGATCAAATCGAGTTTCCATTCGCGCGCCAGCCGGTCGCGATACTCGATCATCGAAGCGATTTTGTAAGTCGTATCCACATGGACCAATGGAAAAGGGACATGACCGAAAAACGCTTTGCGAGCAAGCCAGAGGAGCACCGTTGAGTCCTTGCCAATGCTCCAGAGCATCGCGAGGTTCTCGAACTTGTTGAACGCCTCGCGCATGATGTAGATGCTTTGCTGCTCCAGTTTAGAAAGGTAATCCATGGAAAAATGTCGTTTAATAAATGGTCAAATCATTAGCCCAACGGCGAACGCTACGTAGCCTTCCGCATAAAAGTATGAATGCCACACTCCGTTTTGTTGAAACCTGTCCAGCGACCTGCGCGTTCATTCTCGCCGCCTGTTTCGCGGCTCGTGCAGGGCTGGCAACCAATGGAACGGTAACCCTGATCGTGCAACGGGTTATAAGGGATGTTTTGCTTCCGTAGATATTCCCAGACTGCATCGCGACTCCAATTCGCCATCGGATTGAGCTTCACGATTTGGCGGCCTGTGCTCTCGTCGAATACATAGACTTCGAGAATCCCAATGCCCGTCCGGGTGTCGGATTGTTGCCGACGCAAACCAGTGATCCAACAGTCGAGTTCCGACAGTTTGTTCTGCAAGGGCACGACCTTACGAATCGTGCAGCACAAATCAGGATCGTGCTTCCAAAGTTCTGGACCATTGGCAGCGGCCTGTTGCTCAAGAGTAAGGTCGGGTAAGAGTGGTTCGATCGGATGTCCAAAAAACTGCTCGAGCCGGTGACGTAACGCCACAGTCTCGGGAAAAAGGAGCCCCGTATCGATGGTGAAAACGGGGAATGAAAAACCATTCAGGCGAGCCAGATCCATCATGACAAGGCCCGCTCCTTGAAAACTCGTGCCGATACCAGCCTTGGTTCCAAAGCGTTCCCAAGCCCACCCCAAAATGTCTTCCGTGGGGGACCCACTAAAACGTTGGTTAAGCTCCGAGATTTCTTCCGTCGTAATGATCATGCCAAAAATTTCCGTCCCACTGCAGTCAATGGTGGGTGCGTGTTAATTCGCTGTGTGAGTCTCCTTGAGCACCGTGCGCACACACCAGTCTCCAAACCGCTCCGCACCTACTCGTTCAGCAGCAAAACGGGTGAACAACGGCCTGAGTTCGTTGAGGATTTCGGGTTCGCGCAAGTTTTCCTTATACAATCGGTTGAGCCGAGTGCTGGATTCATTGCCTCCGATATAGAGTTGATATTTTCCCGGTGCCTTTCCTACAAAACCAATCTCCGCCGCATACGGCCGTGCACACCCGTTGGGGCACCCCGTCATTCGGATGACGATTTCTTCATTCGCCAAATTGGTTTCGGCCAGTAGACCTTCAATCTTCCCGAGTAATGTCGGGAGGTAACGCTCCGATTCCGCTAGGGACAAGCCACAAGTCGGCAGTGCCGGACAAGCCATGGCAGCCCGACGTAGGATGGTTGCCTGATTCTCCACCGCCACCCCGTGTCTCGCCAAAAGTTCACTCACTGCCGATCGATCTCTGGGCTGGATATTTGCCAGAATGATATTTTGCGAAGGCGTTAACCGAACTTCTGGTTGGAATTGCTCAACCACTGCACGCAACGCCGTTTTCAAGCGATATCCTTCGACATCCTTAACGCGGCCAGATTCCACAAAAAGCCCCAATGAATCCAAACCATCCAACTGCTGGGTCCAACCAAAACGATCCCCTTGCTTCTCAAAAGTGTAAGGCTGCACCGTGGGTAACGCGAAGCCTAAGCGGGTTGCCAATTCTTTTTGAAACCATTCAACACCCTTCTCTTCCAACACATATTTCAGACGTGCGTGGCGACGATTCGTGCGATCCCCAAAATCACGGTGGATCATCAGCACGGCCTTCGAAACGTCGATCAATTGATCGCGCCGTAAGAATCCCACCACGTCCGTCAATCGAGGATAGGTCTCAGCATTGCCATGGCTCATTCCCAGCCCGCCGCCGACAGCCAGATTATAACCCACCAACTCTCCACCTTCCACGATGGCAATGAAACCAAGGTCGTTCGTCAACAGATCGACGTCGTTCAGTGGTGGAATCGCGAACGCTACCTTAAATTTACGTGGGAGATAGGTTTTCCCGTAAAGCGGATCCTCAAATTCTTTGACTTCAGGATCCTCAAGGTTCAGTTGCACTCCTTCGACCCAGATGGCGTGATACGCTTTCGTCTTGGGGAGAAGGGCTTCCGAAACACGTCGTGCATCTTCGCGAACTTGGAAAGAAATCGGGTCGCTTACTGGAGCGGGTGGTGCCATCACGTTCCGATTCACATCACCGCATGCTGCTAATGTATCCACCAAGGATCGGTTGATGGCTTTCATTAGCGGACCCAAACCGGTTTTCACCACTCCGTGAAACTGAATGCTCTGACGACTGGTCAACCGCAAGGTATTGTTGGCTTGCTGCGTTGCAACGTCATCGAACGTCAGGTATTGCTTCGCTGTAAGAACTCCGCCCGGAATCCGACCTCGGATCATGAACATGAAGTGCTTGGCGACCTTGCGCTGATCACGGTCATCCTGCTGGTAAATGCCGTGGAACTTCAAAAACTGAATATCATCCTCAGCGAACCGATCTGCCGCTGGATCAGCCAAGACCGCACCAATCGTCCCCGCAAGTGTTGGGATCGCTTGCTTTATATCCTCGTTATGCGTCAATTTTCGCGCTACAGGTGCTGGGCTTTCAATCATAAGTAACCTACTAAAGATTAGTAAGTATACCACCTAACCTCCTCCTGTCAACTGCCCTTCCCGCTCGATGATTTTGGGATCTTGAGTTTATTAGGGATGAAGCCAATCTTCTGAAGTGGATTCAACCTTTCGAGTTTTTGTCGACCGAAGCCAGTTACCCGGCCAACTGTGCCAAGAGATCCATGCGAGCCTAGATCGCCGGGAGTTCAACCACAAATTCCTTTACGACTCTGTCAAGCAGTCGGAGAAATGGCTATCCCTTCATGAGGCCTTCTCTCCAGCTCGAACTGATCCAAAATGTCTGGGGACTTACACCCGAGCTTTTCGGGAGGTGGCGAAGTCTTGGGAATCTCGGAAAGTTGCCGTGATCGGGTTGGGTTGCGGTGGCGGGCATAAAGAAGTGAGGTTGGTGGAATTGTTGGTCAAAGCTGGAGTGAAGAGTTCCTTCGTCGCTGCAGACGTTAGTTTGCCACTGGTGTTGACGGCAGGGCTCCGATTTGAGGCTGCGAAGTTGGGTAAAGAGCATTTCGGAAAATGCCAATCTTGGGTGCTAGATTTATCGACCACCTTGGATTTGCGTAGGAGCCTGCGTGAGATTGGTGCAGGCACCGAGCCTCGTCTATTCACGTTTTTCGGCATGATGCCGAATTTTGAGCCCTTCGAAATCCTCCCCAAACTCGCGTTGGCTTTACGACCCCAAGATCAGTTATTGGTGAGTGCAAACTTGGCTCCCGGAAAGGATTACGAGGCAGGGATCCAGCAGGTGCTCCCGTTGTATGACAATCCACAAACCCGTGATTGGATCGAAAGTGCGTTCTCGAGTCTTGGTTTCGACCCAAAGGCGGGCCGTCTGGACTTTGAGATCAGTTCAGGGACATGGGATCCTCGGCTGAAGCGAATCCAAGCGGTGCATACTTTTTCTGGACCCTGTCCTTTGAAATACGATGGGGTTGATTATCGATTCGATGAAGGAGAACGATTCAGACTTTTCTACTCGTATCGGTATTCCAAAGCGATTCTGAAAGAGACATTGGCCGCTCACGGATTAACCTTTGAGCGATCATGGCTGACACCCTCGGGAGAGGAGGGTGTTTTTCTTGTGAGGCGAACTTAAGCCTTGGTTCGGGAACTGGCCTCAGCGAGGTTCCTGTTGGCTGATGCAGTGAAACGATCCAAGCCCCCAAATCAACGCGGTAGAATCAACACCAACCACACGCCGATCAGGGAATTCGCGCTGTAAAATCTCGAGTGCCTGTCCATCGTTCTTGTCGCGGTAAGTCGGGACGAGAACGATTTCGTTGGCGATATAGAAGTTTGCGTAGGAAGCCGGTAACCGTTGACCTTCGCACTCGAGCTTCCCTGGCATCGGAAGTTTCACAATTCGGAACGGTTGACCTTGGGGGGTCTTGAAGTCAAGCAACCGTCGATAGTTCTCTTCAAGAATCGCGTAATTATCATCTGTGGGATCCTCCTCCACCACGGTGACTATCGTAGTCGGATTCACAAAGCGGCTTAGATCATCAATATGCCCGTCCGTATCGTCCCCCACAATTCCATCCCCCAACCAGAGGACTTGGTTCACCCCGAGATAATCCACAAGGTATTGCTCGATTTCGTCCTTCGTCAGGTGCGGATTCCGGTTTTTATTGAGAAGACAGGCCTCGGTCGTGAGAACTGTCCCACATCCATTCACCTCGATCGAGCCGCCTTCCATGATGATGCCGGGACTGAACACCGGAAGCTTTCGCAGGTCCGCCACCTGACGCGGAACCGCATTATCAAGATCGTAAGAAGAATACTTACCACCCCACGCATTGTATTCCCAATCGACAACCGCCCGTTCATGAAGCCCTTGACGTTCACGAACCAAAAAAATTGGACCGTGATCCCTGCACCACGGTTCGTAAGCTGGAAAGCAGTGAAATCGGATATTCGGTGAAGTGGTCCCAAGCTTTCTCAGGGTCTCTCTCACTTCCTCCGCCATGGCCGGATGCCAGACGTTGATGTTGACCTCCTCCACCTGTGCAAGGTGTCGGATGAGCTCCGCGTAAACGCCGGGCACCCCCTCAAATTGCCCCGGGAAACTAATGCCCTCGGCACGCGGCCACGTCAACCAAGTGGCGTGGTGAGGCTCCCACTCGGCGGGCATTCGATAACCCAATTGCGCGGGGCGGCTTGCACTCGACATCTGCTGATCCATCATCAAGATCCAGCATAACCCAACTCACCCGCTTGAAAAGCGACGAAAGTAGAATCTATTCGCAAACCTTAGATTCATGGTGCTCAAGCCAGCCGATTTCCCAGAGCAGCTTCGAAAATCGCATACCAATCCTCGCGGGACAGATCAATTTCCAACGCTTTGGTTGCCTCCGCGATATGGACCGGGTTCGTGGTTCCGATCAACGGCACGATTCCTGAAGGGTGTCGCAATAACCATGCAAGACAAAGGGCAGCGCGAGTAACCTCATACTGGCGTGCAGTCCTGTCCAAGACGTCCCGGATTTTGGTTTTGCGAGAGTTTTGTGGATCATTGAGATCAGGTGCGGCATTACAGGCCAATCGACCACCCGCCAACGGACTCCACGCAAGCGGTGTGGTCCCCTCAGCCTGACACTGGTCCAGCGTCCCATCATTCAGCGCATCCAAATGATACAGATGGATCTCGACCTGATTGACCACAAGCGGCACGCGGCAGTTCTTTTTGTAAGTGGCAAAGAGCGAGGGCCGACAATTACTCATCCCAAACGCCCTGACCTTACCCGCCTGATGCAGAGTTTCGAACGCGGCACTAATTTCATCCAGATCCCCCAGATAATCCGGTCGATGCAATTGATAAAGATCGATCCTTTCGATCCCGAGACGCTGAAGGGATTGATCGCAGGAATCAATAATGTGCTCCTTCGAAGAATCATATCGGTAAGGATGGAAAGCGAGGGGAACCCCCGCTTTTCGGATTCCGCATTTCGTCGCGATCAAGATTTCGTCACGAATACTTGGAGCCGACTTGAGAATCTCACCGAACAGCGATTCACTCATTCCATCCGCGTAGATATCCGCCAAATCGAATAACCTGAACCCTTGTTCAAACGCGAAAAGAACCGCATCCCGACCATGCGCCAATTGCTCCGGACGGATAGCGGCCCCTTCCCAAGCTGCAGCGATACGCCAACAGCCATAACCAAGACGGCTTGAAATGAGTGAGCTGGTTCCTAAAGAAATGGTCTTCATGGTATCTACACGACCAAAGAATCAAAGAGTTGAGAGAACGCTCGAACCCTACTTCCATCCCCATCCCAAGCCAATCCAATTATTGGGTTTCAGCGGCCTTTGGTCCGGCGCCTATTTGGATCTGCAGTTTCCAATCTTGGGGGGTACCCAATGTTCCGTGAACATTTTGAGGAATTCTGTGGCGGCGCGGGATAGGGGTCGTTGTTTGGGCCAGACGGCGACGATTTTTCGGTCGGGTTGGGGGTCGCTCAAAGGGCGATACGTGGGGGCTTGGCTTGTGCGCACCGCCATGGCGGGGATCAGCGAAATGCCCATACCAGCACGCACTAAGGCTTGGATGGTTTCAAGTTGAGCACTGCGAAAGCTGATCTGGGGTCGCCAGTTTCGGCGCTCACAAAATCTTAACACTTGATCGCCAAGGCAATGCCCATCCTTCATGAGGATGAATCGCTCAGCCCCAAGATCGGCTGGCGTGATGGTCTGCCTGTGGGTCAAGAGGTGCTTGGGGGGTAAAGCCAGCCACAGTTTTTCGGTGAAAAGTTCACGGACCTCCAACCGGTCCTCGAGAATCGGGTGGCTGGCCAACATCAGATCCATCTCACCAGCGAGGGCTGATTTGACAAGCTGAGCGGTGGTGTCCTCCTGAACGATCATCTCTATCCCTGCGAATTGAGTTGAGAATTTCGCCAAGACGGCCGGCAATAGATAGGGTGCGATCGTGGGTAATGCGCCGATCGTCAGAACCCCTCGCAACAAGCCAGTGGCTTCAGTCGCTTCACGCTGGGCGGCGGAGACCTCGTCAAGAATCCTCCTCGCTCTCGGGAGGAAAAGTTCACCTGCAGGGGTTAATTTGACGTTTCGCTTGGTTCGATCAAAAAGGCGTTCTCCCAATTCGTTTTCGAGTTTTTGAATCTGCTGACTCAAGGACGGTTGGGATACATGACATTGTTCGGCCGCCCGGGAGAAATTTGCTGTCATGGCGACCGCGATGACGTATCTGAGTTGCTGCATTTCCATAGGTTTATCCTATCATAATTAAAGGAAATAAGTATTACATCAATAGTAAGGGTTAAGCGTATTCTGAGGTTGAACGTAGGATACCAAGCCATGAAACCTAACTCCACCGAACCCAAGCCCTTGACCACCTCAGCGGGAAACCCTGTTGTAGATAATCAGAACTCACTCACCGCCGGCCCACGTGGCCCAGTTCTGATGCAGGATTATCAGCTCATCGAGAAACTGGCTCATCAGAATCGAGAACGGATTCCGGAGCGCACCGTTCATGCGAAGGGTTCGGGTGCTTACGGCACGCTGACGATTACGCATGATATTACTCGGTTCACCAAAGCCTCTGTGTTTGGAAAGGTTGGAAAACAGACCTCGTGCTTCCTCCGTTTCTCAACCGTCGCAGGTGAACGCGGAGCCGCAGACGCGGAGCGCGATGTGCGTGGGTTCGCCTTAAAGTTTTATACGGACGAAGGAAATTGGGATTTGGTTGGCAATAATACCCCGGTGTTTTTTGTGCGGGATCCCTATAAGTTCCCCGATTTTATCCACACCCAAAAACGCCACCCCCGCACAAACCTTCGCAGCACAACGGCGATGTGGGATTTTTGGTCCCTCAGTCCGGAGAGTTTACATCAGGTGACGATTTTGATGTCTGATCGTGGCTTGCCTACAAGTTATCGGCATGTGAACGGATACGGTAGCCATACCTACAGTTTCCTGAACGCGAAGGGGGAACGGTTTTGGGTCAAGTTCCATTTCAAAACCCAACAAGGCATCCAGTTTTGGACCAATGCGGAGGGAGATAAAGTCATTGCTGCAGATCGTGAAAGTTCGCAGCGCGATTTATTCGAATCGATCGAGAAAGGCGATTTTCCGCGTTGGAATGTAAAAGTCCAAATCATGCCCGAACTCGAAGCGGAAACCTATCATTTGAACCCGTTCGATCTGACGAAAGTCTGGCCACACAAAGATTATCCGCTGATCGACTTGGGGGTTCTCGAACTGAATCGCAACCCAGAAAATTACTTCGCGGAAGTCGAGCAATCCTCGTTCAGCCCTTCCAACATTGTTCCGGGGATTGGTTTCTCTCCCGATAAAATGCTCCAAGCTCGAATCTTTGCCTACGCCGATTCGCACCGATACCGTGTCGGAACCCATTACGAAATGCTCCCCGTAAACAGGCCGCTGGTTCCTGCCAATCATTATCATTCTGATGGGCCGATGCGTTTTGACGCACCACAACGGACTGAAGCTTATTATGAACCGAACAGTTTTGGCGGCCCTGCTGAATCAAAACATCTGGCTGAACCACCCCTTCGGATCTCGGGTGATGCAGATCGATACAATCATCGCGTCGGGAATGATGATTATTCTCAGCCCGGGAACCTGTTCCGGTTGATGGCACCGGATGCCCAAGAACGATTGTTTGGGAATATCGCCGCAGCGATGGCGGGTGTCCCGGAGGAAATCGTCCAACGTCAACTCGTCCACTTCCACAAAGCCGATCCTGCCTACGCCGCAGGGGTTGCTCGCGTCTTGGGAGTTAAGAACCGCGCCGCAAACGGTTAAAGCGGGAGCCAGTCTGGTGACTGTCGCACTCACAACGGCTGAGGAGCTCCGTTATGCGGAGCTCCAACAACTCGCCTTGGATCAGGCCCGGCTAGGGGAGACCATTCCTTTGGAGGCGATGATCCGCGCGGGCATGCCCATCAACCTCGCCGATGCGAAGGGGAACACCTTGCTCATGTTGGCTTGTTACCATGGTCAATTGGAAACCGCCCGGATGTTGCTTCAGGCTGGGGCGGAACCCGACCGACGCAATGACCGTGGTCAGACTCCGTTAGGAGGGGTTGCCTTCAAAGGTGAGACACAGATTGTGAGCCTCCTACTGCAGCACGGAGCCGATCCCGATGCGGACAACGGCGGCGGCATGACTCCCATCATGTTTGCGTCGCTATTCGGTCGAATGAACGTCGTCGATCAACTCCAGACCGCAGGTGCCTCCCTGAAGCGACGCAACCGCTTGGGAATCCCCGCCCATCTCATGGTGCGTTTTGCTCGGTTCGTTCGTGGATTATCTTTCAAGAAGGTCCGCACATCCGGCCCCTCTAAACGCTAGAAGCAGCCCTCAAAACCGGGTTGAAATCTTCTGCTGAGTGCCGGAACAGCAGGTGATATGCGTTTTAGTTGTCGCCAACTTAAAGTTCGACTAGGGCGCGGTTTTCTACTCCGTGGAAGGCTTGGAGGTGAATAAGTTAGCATATAGTTCGGGACACCCTCCTCGAATTCTTTTACTCTCGCGAGATGAGTAAAAACTTACGCGGCTATTTATCTCCTGACGAACAACACATTTTGGCCCATGGCCAAATTCTGCTTCTTTCCGCCTCGGAGGATATTGCACACTGTGATGAGGCTATTGTGGAACATCATTACCTCCACAATGTGACCTTGGTTGGTGAGCATTTGCGGTATGCCTTTGTCTACAAGGGCAAGTGGATGGCAGTGGCAACTTGGAGTTCTTCAGCTTTTCACCTCAAAGACCGCGACATGTTTATTGGTTGGAGTCCGGAACAATGTCGGCGACGGCGAGGACTGATCGCCAATAATTCTCGACTACTCGTCATGCCCGATTGCCATTTTCCTAATCTAATCAGTCGATTCATGAAGCTCATGCTCGCTCGACTCTCGCAGGACTGGGAGGATCGATGGCACCATCCCATCGCGTTGGTTGAGACCTTCGTTGATCCCCGCTATTACCGGGGCACCGCCTACAAGGTCAGTGGATGGTCGCATCTCGGACTCACCGCAGGTTGGAAACGTAATGCAGATGATTTTTATGAGAAGAACGACAACCCAAAGCAGATCTGGGTTCGTGAACTAGTTAAGAAAGCTTGCGTGAAGCTGCGTGGACCAACATTGCCTCCTGCTTGGGTCAAAGTCGAAGAAACCGTGCAAATACGTTGCACCGTAAAATCGGAGAAGATTCGCAG
>SXQI01000083.1 GCA_005793025.1 Verrucomicrobiales bacterium | reverse complement strand
TTTCTTAATCGAGCTTGGGCATGCGATCTCCAAATTCCATGGCAAATCGGTTGAGTGCCTGACTCCAATGCGCAATGGGCATCGTCCATTTCTTGGCGATCCGTTCCAATGCCAGCCAGTAAAGTTTGAGCAGTGATTCCGGATGGGGTGACGACGATGGGAATGTCGGCGTTCGATGCGTGTTCAGGTTTGACGAACGTCACGATGGGGGAGGGACTTAAATCCATCAGTGGTATGGCGTTTCGAACCTGCCCATTATTGGCCCAGATGACGATTCCGGATGGGGTGACGAACGTGGGGATCTATGCGTTCGAAGGGTGCACTGGGTTGACGAATGTGGCGTTTGGCAAGGGGGTGGTTTCGATCGGCGATGTGGCGTTTGCGGGATGCAGTGGGTTGTTGAGTGCGAGGCTTCCTGACAGCCTCACCACGATGGGCTACCGGGTCTTCAAGGATTACAGTCGTCTGGCGAGTGCTACGGTTGGCCATGAGGTGGGCGCGATCGATCAAGAAACGTTTATGGGTTGCGTTGGCTTGAGGAAGGTGACGTTGGGTCAGAGCATCACGAATATTGGGAATGCGGCGTTCGATGATTGTCCCGGGCTTACGGAGGTCACGTTTTTAGGGGATGCCCCGAGTGCCAGCCCGACGGTGTTTTCGTCGTCAAATGATCTGACGGTTTATTTTGTTCCGGGGACGAAAGGTTGGGGAGAGACGTTTGGGGGACGGCCAACCTCGCCAGTGTCACCCTCCACGGCGACGCGGATCCAGATGAGCATGGCAACCGGCCGTGGCGTGATGGTTCTGGGGGTTGTGGATGGCGGGAACTAAGAGTTGGGGGTGGAATATACGGAAGATTTCCGGCAATGGTTTCCAGTGGCGACAAGGTGGGTAGGGATGAAGGATTTGTTTGAATTGGATCCCTTGGCGGGCAACCGAGCGTTTCGTTTTTATCGGGTGGTTCAGCGGTAACCTTGGAAAAGCGTTTGTGGGTGTTACGAAATAAACGAATTAACGAATAAAGTCACAGGGACTTAAGGGACCTAAGCGACCAAAGAGACCGCAGTCAGGGGATCCCCCACTTTTGTCCATTTTGTCCCTTGAGTCCTTTGGGTCATTTAACCTAGGCTGCCCTCATGCCCGAAGGTTTTATTCCGCCACATGGTGGTTACCAGAACCTGCTCTCCTTCCAAAAAGCGCGCATTGTCTATGATGGCACGGTCTAGTTCTGCGGGCACTACTTGCAAAAACGAGACCGCACCTATGACCAAATGATCCAAGGCGCACGATCTGGTAAACAAAACATCCTCGAAGGCAGCCAAGCCAGCGGCACCTCCAAAGAAACCGAAATCAAACTCACGAACGTCGCCCGCGCCAGCCTCGAAGAATTGCTCGAAGACTATCGGGACTTCCTCCGCGTGCGGAATCTCGAGGAATGGTCAAAAGACCACCGATTCACCCGCCGCCTCCGCCAACTCAACCGCCAACCCAATCCCAATTACCAGACTTTCCAACAAGGCATTGAAAATCCTGATCCTGCGATTGGTGCCAACGTCTTGATCGGTTTAATCAAAGTCACCAACTACCTCTTGGACCAGCAACTCCGCCAATTGGAGCAAGCCTTTCTCCGAGAAGGCGGTCTCCGCGAACGGATGACCCGCGCCCGCCTCGCCGAACGCGCCCGTCTCCGCTAAGGGGTTCCCTCCGACTTTATTCGTAAATTCGTTTAATTCGTAGGGGCGGGGGCGGGTTGGCAAGGTTTGGTGGTTCGCTCGGACCACGCATAGAGGACAGGCAGGACGATGAGGGTTAAGATTGTGGAACTGAGGATGCCGCCGATCACCACGGTTGCGAGGGGTCGTTGGACTTCTGCTCCGGCCCCAGTGGCAATGGCCATGGGGACGAAGCCGAAACTGGCGACTAACGCGGTCATGAGCACGGGGCGAAATCGGGTTAATGATCCTTCGATGACGGAATCCTCCACCGATTTCCCATTTTTGCGTAGATGGTTAAAGAAGGAGACCATCACGAGGCCGTTCAATACAGCCACGCCACTCAATGCGATGAAGCCGACTGCGGCGGTGATGCTGAAGGGCATGCCGCGCAACCACAGGGCGAACACCCCGCCTGTGACGGCGAGGGGGATGCCTGAGAAAATCAAGGTTGCTTGCCGGAAGGTGCCGAATGCGAGAAAGATGAGGATGAATATGAGTCCTAGGGCGGTTGGGACGATGACAGCGAGGCGGGTTCGCGCTTGTTGAAGGTTCTCGAATTGTCCGCCAAATTCGACAATGTAGTTCGGTGGCAATTGCACTTGTTCACGGATGCGTTGTTCGGCGTCACGGACAAAACCTTCGATGTCTCGCGTTTTCAAATTTACCATGAGCGCTGCGCGACGGTGGCCATCATCTCGCAGGATGGGTTCGACCGTTTTGATGGTTTCAAATTCCACCAACTTTCCTAATGGCACTAGGCCGGTGGAGCCAATTCTCACAGGTAATTGTTTGATTTGCTCGTCGTCAGCGCGAAGGTTTTCAGGCATCCGGACGACGATGTCATAACGCCGTTCGCCATCGGTGATGGTGCCTACTTCAACCCCTGCAAGAGCCGTGGAAATGGTCTTGTTGAGTTCGTCGGACGGAACGCCGTAACGTTGCAGGATCTCGCGTTTAACGTTGATTTGGAGTTGTGAGGTTCTGCCTTCGGTTTCAAATTCAACCTGTGCGATGCCGGGGGTCTTCTCGAGGACGGTTTTTATTTCCTCTCCGAGTTTCTCCAAGACATCAAAATCATTGCCAAAGATTTTGACGGAAAGCTCGGCTTTCGTTCCTTCTAGCATTTCGTTGAACCGCATCTCGATGGGTTGCGCGAAAAGGAGGCTATAGTCAGGGTTGGTTTTTTGGAGGAGGGCTTCGATGTGTTCGCACAATTCCGCCTTGGTTTTGGGTCGCCCCTCGGTTTGAGGCCAGTCTTGGAGGGGTTTATAAAAAATGTAAACGTCGCTCTCATTGGGCGGCATCGGGTCTGAGGCGATTTGGCTCGTCCCGATTCGAGTAAAGACTCGAATGATTTCTGGAAACTCTTTTGCGAGCTGATTCCCCACCTCAATATCGGTGCGCAATGATTCTTCAAGGCTCATACCCACGGGTTTATAGAGCATGGCTGTAATGGAACCTTCATCGAGTTTCGGAACGAACTCTGCTCCTAACCGTGTGAAAAGCCACAAGGACGCACAAAAAAGGACGGCGGCAAACGAAACGACCCACCAACGCCTGTGGAGAGCGGTTTTGAGGCCGAAGGAATAAGCACTTTTTAATGTTTGGATCAAACGGTTGTCTTGCTCATGAACTCGGCCTCCCAAGAAGAAAGAACAAAGCACCGGGATTGCTGTTAGGGACAAGAGCAACGCTCCGGCGAGGGCGAGCATGACTGTGAGAGCCATGGGGTGAAACATTTTACCTTCGATTCCGGTCAGCGCGAGGATGGGAACATAGACAATGGTGATGATGAGGACACCGAAGAACATGGGAGAACCAATTTGTCGGGTGGCCTCGAGGACGGTTTTCGTTCGCTCTTGTGGCGTGAGGGGACGGCCCAGTTGCCCTTGCTTTTGTCCAAGCGATCGGACGATGTTTTCCACGACCACGACCGCCCCATCGATGATGAGTCCGAAATCGACCGCCCCGAGGCTCATCAGGTTGCCGGAGATCCCCAAGTGCGTCATGCCGATCAGGGCGAATAATAACGAAAAGGGGATGGCAGCGGAGACAATGAGCGCAGCTCGCCAATCGCCAAGGAGGATCAGGAGCAACACCAGAACAAGGATCGCACCTTCGAAAAGGTTCGTTTTTAATGTGGCAATCGTCCGGTCGATCAGTTGCGAGCGGTCATACTCAATGGTGATTTCGATTCCATTGGGCAGTTTTTTTTGAATTTCAGCGATCCGAGTTTTGACATGTTCTGCGATTTCTCGGCTGTTCTGGCCTGAAAGCATGAGCGTGGTTCCGATGACGCTTTCTTTTCCGTTGAGAGTCGCTGCCCCCGTGCGGAACGGTGCCCCGGTTCTTACGTCCGCCACGTCTTTGACTAGGATTGGTTTTACCCCGGAGCCGAATTTCAACGGCAGTTCGCCGATTTGTTCTGCGTTACTCACTCGGCTCACGGCTCGAACGGTCAGTTGTTGTCCGTTGCGATTGATGATTCCACCGCCCGCATTCTCTACATTTTGACCGATGGCCTCGGCAAACTCTGCAAAGGTCATGCCTATTGCGGTGAGGGTGTCCGGTTTGGGTTGGATGACAATTTGTCGTTCGTAACCACCGGTCTGATTGATTTCTGCAATGCCCTTCACGGTTCGCAGCAGCGGTTTGATCGTGTATTCTTGAATTTCGTTGAGCTCCAAGAGTTGCTCGAATTCGGAGGCGGGTTTATTGGTGGCATCGGCGCGAAAACCGATGCTGTAGTAAAGGATTTCACCAAGGCCTGTGCTGATGGGTGCAAGCTTGGGAGACACTCCTTTGGGTAATTGGTCGGAGACACTTTGCAATCGTTCTGCAACGAATTGGCGAGCGCGATAAATGTCCGTCCCATCCGCAAAATCGAGAGTCACCTGCGAAAGGCCGAATTTCGTTAACGACCTCATGCCGTCTAAACTGGGCAGCCCCGCCATTTCGCGTTCGATTAATTGGGTGACGAGTTTCTCCGATTCCTCGGCAGCGAGAGCGGAGATTTCTGTGTTGATTTGGACTTGGATGCCGGTGATGTCAGGGACGGCATCGATTCTTAAATGCAACGCGGACCAGAGGCCTGCTGTGAGGATCGCGACAGAAGCCAATAAGACTAGGGCCCTGTTATGCAACGAGTAACTGACGAGCCGATAAAGCATATCACTGTGGGGTTGTGGCTTCAGGAGCGATGACATTGCCCAGCGGCATCCCCGTCAACCTCTCGATGTTCTTGAGTGCTGCCAATGCTTCGGCTTGTGTTTCAAGGACAGCCTCCATTCCTTCAAGATATTTCTCCTGCATTTCCAGATAAGTCCCGAGGGGAACGGACCCAAGCCTGTAGTGGCGGTCTGCAAGCTCTGCGGCATCCCGCAGGTGTTCCAACACATTTTTCTGCCAGCGAGAAATCTCTTTCTGATCGATCGCGTAGTGGGCGAGATTCTCATGCAATTGTTTTTCGATGTTTCGTTGAGTCAAGGTGAGGGAAGCTTGGGCTTGCTCAAATCGTGATTTGGCCGCGTCGATATTGCCTTTATTCCGATTCCAAAGCGGCAATGGCACCGAAACGCCTACTCCCGCTTTTTGTTCACGCTCCGAGGCATCCTCCTGCGAATAGAACGTTCGTAACTTAAATGCTGGGTATCGTTCGTTCTTCGCTAGATCCACTTTCAAACCTTGTTGTCCCAATTCCAACACTTGGCTTTTGATCTCAAAACTGTTGGTCCGTGCGAGGCCAATCAACTCCTCCTGATGTTCAAGAACTGGAAAACGTAAACGAGCGGGCGCGATCGAGAGGGGTGTCGCGATCGGTTTTCCTCGCAAGCGGTTGACCTCGAATAACGCGACCTCTGCGAGTTTCGCTGCCTCGTTGGCACGCCGTTTCAATGTCAAAATATTCGCTTCAATAATACGAGTTTCGAGGAGCGGGCTTGTTCCTGCAGATTCTCTCTGAAGCAACGCTTGGATGAGCTCTTCACCCCGCTGCGCAACACTTAACGTGGCATCTCGCTTCTCCTGAGCGATGAGCAGATTGAAGGCAGCGCGTTGAATCTCGTTTTGTAGTTCTCGTTGGAAACGTGCCAAACCGATCGTAGCAAGGTCAATCTGACGGTTCGCGATTGCTTTTCGGAGTGTCAGGCGGCTGGGCCACTCAAAGGTCTGCGCAATGGAGACGCTCCACGCCATTCCCTCATCCGACAGGTTGCTCAGCTTGGGGCTCGTTTGCTTTCGTCCAATCTCGAAATCCGCATCTGGATTGGACTTAGTTTCCGAAGTTTTTAGGTCTCCTTTTGCCGCCGTGATCTCGGCCCGATAAAAGGCGAGCTCCGGATTATTCATCATCGCTTCTTGAACAAGAACGTTGATGCTGATGGCTACGGAAACGGGCGCTTTGGGTATGGCATCCTCAACGGCAAAGTTCTCACCGGAAACACTCAACAAAACAACAGACAGATAAAAAAACTTCTTCATAAAACATCTCCAACTAAACCAAGATAAAGTTCAGGCACACGAATGATGCCAACCGGACAGAAGGGAAGAATTAAGAAGCGAACGAAGGGCCGCGAATCGGAAGAGCAGTCTGGATTACGAATTGCGGGAGGTGATGGGTCTTGAAGGTGATCCGAGTCATTTCAGACACAGGGATCGACGTAGGACAGGACAAGATCGAAAGCACTTTCAGAATGACAACCATTTCAGGAGGGGCCGGAACCGTGGGTGTGCATTCGGTTTTGAAGATTGGATCCTCAACAATTTTGCATGGATTAGCCGATGGATGATTCCCCCCAGCAGAAGTCTCACAGTGCTCATCCAAAGGAACTAGACCTACAGTCTCCAAGCTACAATGCACTGTAGCGGGCAGCCAAATCGCCAGCAGGAACAAGGTCAGGATGGTTTTCCAAACTCTCAACGGAACGATACTACGGGAAAAAGCCTTCTGATTCAAACAAATCCAAAGCCACTTTATTCGTTAATTCGTTTCATTCGTAGGGGTGCAGGCGGGATGGGATGGGGGAGATGATCCAGATCAATCGGGTTGACTCAAGTGTTGATATCGCCAATTTTGGCGACTTGTGCGGTTTATAATCCAGACGGACGGTCTTCTTATGAAATTGGAGATCAATTCCTCTAGTTCAAATCCGTGGTTGAGGCGCCGTGATGTTTCGAATCTCATGCTCGTGTTTTGGGTGGTTGCGGCTTTGGCCATCCATCCCGCTAGGGCCCTCAATATAACGTTTGAGGATCCAGTTCCGCTGACGGCGGCACTAGTCCCCATCGATTTAGGCAACCACGCCGCTCCGCGATTGGTGGATTGGGACGCCGACGGCGTCTTGGATTTGCTGGTGGCTGGAGGAGATGGATTTATTTGGCTATTCAGCCAGCCAAGCGCGACAAACTCCACCAACTTTTCGGCACCGGTCAAGGTGACGTCCTCGGGTTCCCCCATTCGAGTGGGAACGGGCTTCGTAGGAGCCTGTTTTGTCGATATCAATGGGGACGGAAAGCCGGATTTGGTCGTCGCCGGAGACGACAACATCGTGAGGTATTTCAAGAACATTGGAACCCTTTCCGCTCCTGCTTTCAATGGTTCAACCGTCATTGCGGCGGCCGCCGGATCCTTTCGATTGGAAAACGGGGTGTGGGGTCGCATCGAAATCGCGGATTGGGACCAAGATGGCTTGTTCGACTTGCTGACGGGAGGGTTTTACGGAGGAGTGACTTGGCACCGCAACGTTGGAACCAAGGACACCCCAGAATTCGCCTCTCTTGGCGTGCGGATGAACCGAGGCGGATCCGTTTTGGGAGAGCCCTACAACATCCATCCAAGGGTGCTTGATCTAAACCAAGACGGGTTGCCGGACTTGGCATTCGGGGTTAACTGGGGTTACTTCAAGGTATTGGTAAACAACACCTTCGCCGGGACGACGAACTTCGTGGGCGATACGCTGTTGCGAAACACAGCCGGAGAGGTGCTCGGTATTCGGGGCTTGAACGGCGACGACAGCATTCCAGACTTCGCCGACTTAAACGGCGACGGGGTGATGGATCTGATCAGCGGCGGCTTGAACGGGAAGCTGTTTTTCTTGGCTGGGGTTTCTTACACGAGGAAATTGACGGAAATCGACGCGATGATGGTCGCCCACGCCGGCAGTTTGGGCTCCGACCTCGAGGCAGACGCCACATTGCGGAATCAGCTTTCCGGGTTGCACCAAGCGGTGCGAAGCGAGGCGGTTTCCTTGTTGCTCTCGTTGGAGGAGCGGGCGGTTATTCGCGATTGGTACAGGTCCCACGTTGCTCAGTATCCGCAGTATTTACGCAAGCAGGAATTGAACCAGAGCCAACCCTATGTGCCCTATCTCGCGGGGCAGGTCTGGGTCAACCTGTACGAATCGATGCCAGATTCCCCGGCCCATCGCGTGGACACCGCTGCGGCGTGCGGCTTTTCTGGCGTCTATTCCAATTTGTTGGTCGATCTTGGGATCATTTACGTCGACAATAGCCGATCGACCTTGGCTTCGCAAACCACCCTCTACAATATCGCTAAAGCCGTGCCGCCCGAACTTCAAATCGTTGAGCTCATCACGGCCCATGATTTTCTCGCGACGCCCTCCGGAGGCAGGATGGGTATCGCGGCCCGGACCGGCGTGAATATCTTCGCGCAGGTGGGAGACTACAGCGAGGGCTTCCCGGCCGAGGTTCCCGCGACGCTGATCGACGGGTTCAGCGTCGTGGTGGCGCACGAGTTGAACCACAATGTGGAATATGGCGCAGCCCGCCTCTATCCTTGGTTTTGGGACCGGAAATACGATCTGTTGCGTCAGGCTGCCCCGCCCGACTACATAATCTACAACCCCGGATACGGCATCGATTGGGTCGCGACGCAGAACCGGTTCAAAACCAAAGGATATTGGGATGGAATTGAAAGCACTTGGGCGGTGGCGGAAGACGCCTATTGGGTCTCCGGCCCCGGAAAAGGCTTTGACCGCCATTGGCTGCGCGACAATCTGAGATATTGCTTGAGTGCTCCCCAAGAGGCATTCGCGACACTGTCCAACTACTATTTCACCAGCAGCGAGATCATGTTCCAGTTGGCACTCAAGCGCTGGGACGAGGGGATCCCGTATTGCTTGAACCAGTTTCTCTTTTTCGCCGATGTCTATTCGTTGGGAACAGGGCGAACCTTTTTTTATCGCGTCGACACCGAAGGCACCGTGAAGCGGACCGAGGCACAGATCCTACGGGACGCACGAGGCCATATCAACGGGTTGACGACCGGCGGGATCCACTACGACTTTCGCTTAGACGCGGCGGGGAACGTCCAAGAAATCCGCAACGGCCAGCCCAACCAACCGCCGCCGAGCTTGATGATACGCCATTCCGCCAACGAATCGCTTGAAATATTGCCAACTGCGGTACTTGGTTACATTGTCGTTCTGGAATCGACAGCCGATTTCGTAACCTGGTCGCCACAATACACGAACGACCCGTTCGCCAGCCAATTCCAATTCACGATCCCTGCCAATCAATCCACTCCCCGATTATTCCGGTTACGTCGGTAAGTTGAGGATCCGGCCGGGGCATCTGATCGGTAGGGGATTTTCGATTCTAGGTAAGAGCCGGCGTTGGGTTAGTAAACGTCATCCCGAGTGCATCCGAGTCTGCGGTAGGCCTCGGTTTTAGGTTGGCAGGAGCGGGGGATTCCTAATAGTGGTCTGATCCATGAGCTTGCTGAGGAACGTTTTGTTGGCCGGTTTGTTTTCGGTTGAGGTTTTACAAGCTGCTCCAGAGGGCGGGAATCCTCCTTCGCCCGGGTTTGTGAGTCCGCATAGGTTGGTTTTTGAGTTGTTCGCGCAGGAGCCGGATGTCGTGGATCCTGTGGCGATGTGTTTTGATGAAGATGGCAGGGCTTATGTGGTGGAGATGCGGGATTATCCGTTGGGGATCGGCCCGAAGCGCGAGCGTGGAGGGACGATTCGGTTGTTGGAAGATTTGGACGGGGACGGGCGAGTGGATCGATCAACGGTGTTTGCGACGAATCTGAGTTTCGCAACGTCAATCACTCCATGGAAGGGCGGGGTGTTGGTGACGGCTCCGCCAGAGATTGTCTATCTCAAGGACTCTGATGGAGATGGAAAGGCAGATGTCCGTGAGGTGTGGTTTAAAGGGTTCAATTTGGAGGTGACGGATAGCAATATGAGCGGGCTCCGGTGGGGGTTGAATAATCGGATCCACGGGGTCAATGGAGGCAATGGAGGTGAGGTGGTGACGGTGGGGCAGGGCGGGGATCCTGTGCGGTTGGGGAATGCGGATTTCAGTTTCGATCCACAGACGAGGAAGTTTGAACGGACGTTCCAAACGAGTGGTGGGTTCGGGTTGGCGTTTGATGATTGGGGGCATAGTTTTTCGACTTATAATATCAATCATGTGCAGCAACGGGTGATCCCATTGGCTTACGCGTCGCGGGTGCCGGGGACGCCGCCAAGGGAGTTGACGGTGAGTATTTCGGATCATGAGGATATGGCGCGGATCTTCCCTATTTCGGTGGCGGAGACTCGGGTGAACCATCCGGAACAGGCAGGTTTTTTCTCGTCGGCAGGAGGGATTCATTTCTTAAGTTTGCCGGGGTGGCCGGGGGATATTTCGGGGAGTCTGACGGTGGCGGATGTGGTGGGGAATTTGATCCATCGTGATGTCTTAAAACTAGAAGGCTCGGTGTTCAAAGCGTCCCGATCATTTTCGGAGAAGAGCCAAGAATTCATCGCGGCGACGAATCTGTCGTGTCGTCCGATCGCGTTGGAGACAGGGCCGGATGGAGCCCTTTACCTTGTGGATATGCAACGGGATGTGATCGAACATCCCGATTACATCCCGGCTAAGGTGAAGGCTAAATTAAATATCCGGGGAGGTGAGGATCGAGGACGGATTTACCGCGTGCATCCACGGGACGGTTGGAAAGGGGATTCTCGAAGGTTGAGGGGTGCGACTCCGGCTGTGTTGGTGGAGGCGTTAGGAGATGCGAATGCGTGGCGACGGACGACGGCTCAACGGTTGCTCGTGGAAGGCAATGACCCGCAAAGTTTGCCAATGCTGCATCAGCGCGTCGCGAAAGGTCATCCGCCGCTGGCAAGGTTGCACGCGCTTTGGACGTTGGATGGGTTCGGAAAACTGGAGATCGCGGAGATCGTCTCGGCGCTGGCTTCAGACGAGGCGGGGTTGAGAGAGAACGCCGTTAAACTGGCAGAAGGTCGCCTCAAATCCTCTCCATCTCTGATCGAGGCACTGATTCCATTAAGGGATGATCCCTCGGCTACAGTTCGTTTACAATTGGCCCTGACGCTAGGCGGAGTCGATTCGGAAAGGGTCGAGAAGGCTTTGTTGGAGATCGCTAAAAAAGACGCTGCGGACCCGTGGGTTCGTTGGGCCACGTTGAGTGGCTTGCAGCGGAGTGCAGTAGCGCGACTGTCGGGTTTGTGCGAGGACCGGGAGTGGCTGAAAGCGAATGCCGAAGGCGCACAGGCCACGTTAGAATTGACCGCGACGATTGTAGGGGCTAGAGCCAATCTCACGGGAACCGAGGCTGCAGATTTGGAACGGATTTTGGAGGAGACTCCGCCTGTTTATCTGGGGGCGATCTTGAGGGGGTTGGAGGCCGGCCAAGTTCAGGGCGGGGGATTGATTGTTTTGCCGCGTGCTGCGGAGGTCATGGAGGGAATCGAATCCAAGGCCGATGAGGAATTGTTGTTGGCGGCGTGGCCATTCTCCCGGCGATTGAACCTAGCAGAAACCGCGAGACAAAAAGCGGCGACCGCCGACGCCCAAAGGGTGGCAACGCAGGAACACGCGTCAGAGGCCGATCGAGTTAAAGCGATCGGATTCTTGAGTCTGGGCAGTTTCGACCTGTTGAAACCGGTGTATTGGAAACTGCTTGAGGAACCCAACGCAGCGGTGCAACTCGCCGTCATGGGGGTGATGCGGCGGCGGAGCCAACCAGAAATTGGGCAAGGACTCGTCCTCCGTTGGGCGACACTGCAACCAACCGTGCGTCCGTTGGTGCTCCAACTCCTGCTGAGTCGCGTGGCATTCCACGAAGCCTTGGTGGCCGCCTTGGAGAAAGGTGATCTCCAGATCGGCGAGTTGAACCTTGATCTCGAACAACGCCGGACATTGCTCCGGCAAAGCACGCCGGAGATCAAGGCGAGAGCCGCAAAAATGATGGGTGACGAAGAGTATAGTAACCGTAAGGAAACCATGGACGAATGGTTCAACAAACTTCCTGCACACGGAACACCCGCAGAGGGACGAGTTGTTTTCGAGAAGCTCTGCGCCAACTGCCATATCGCTGGAGGCATAGGGAAACGAGTGGGCCCAGATCTCAATAGCGTGTCCCACCGGAGCGTGGA
>SXQI01000082.1 GCA_005793025.1 Verrucomicrobiales bacterium | reverse complement strand
CCACACGGTGGATCGCCCCACGTTGCATCACCATCGGTTACCATTAGGCCGGCCTTTCAGGGCTCGTGGGATTTGCGGTTCGCGATTCCCAGGGCGTTGCCCTGGGTTGGCATGGGCCGCCCCGTTGGGGCTTCGGACGCGCGGGTGGTTGGGGCTTCAGATGTTCCGATTAATTCGCTTTGTCGGATCGCTGGGCCTGATGGAGGCCGCCCCGTTGGGGCTTCGGAGGTCACGACGCCATACGAACCGCGACGCTGCGTTGGTGCGTCGGATGGGTCGGTGATCTGGACTTCGGATATTTCGATCTCTGACGAAAACCACGACATATTGCCTCCAGCACCAACGGTGCGACCCAACCCTAGCCTAGGGCAACGCCCTAGGTATCCAAACCCCAACCCTGAACAAGCCCTGAAGGGGCGACCTAACCCATGCCTCAATCCCTCGCACGTCTCCATGTGCATCTGGTATTCAGTACAAAACATCGGGATCCCCTCATCACCGACGCCGTGCGTGGCTCCCTCCACGCTTACATGGCAACGGTTCTTCAAAATCTTGGATGCACACCTGTGCTCATCAACTCGGTGGCGGATCATGTTCACATTTTGTTTGAACTTTCCCGGACCACATCGGTTAGTCAGGCGGTGGAGAAGATTAAGAAATCTTCCTCCAAATGGATCAAAACTCAGGGGAACGAATTTGGGGTTTTCGCGTGGCAGGCAGGTTATGGGGCGTTTTCGGTCAGCGAATCCAACGTCCCGACGGTCCGCGATTATATTGCCAACCAGCAGGAGCATCATCGGCACAAATCGTTTCAGGAGGAATACCGAGCGTTTTTGGAACGGCATGGGTTGGTATATGACGAGAAATATGTGTGGGATTAGGCCGCCCCGTTGGGGCTCAAGGGTTTGGGTGGCTCCGTTACCCAGTGCGTTGCCCCGGGCTAGCATAGACCGCCCCGTTGGGGCTGCGGAAGGGTGGTTGGTTGGGGCTTCGGATATTACCACCGGCGACGAAAAAAATGACCCATTTCCAACAGCACCAACGGTGCGAACTAACCGTAGCCTAGGGCAACGTCCTAGGTATCCAAATCCCCAACCTTCATCCAGCCCGGAAGGGGTGCGGCTCGCCGAGGAAAAAGCCCGCCGATCAAATCATCTGGCCGAACGGGATTAGAGCATGCAACGTTGCGTCCTCGATTGACGATGGGTGAGACAAATCCGGAGACGAATGAAGAACCAATCAAATCGAAAGATTGCGGGCAAAAACCTGGACGCGCTTTTCAAGAGGGTTATTTTAATTCTAGAGGAGGCGCGGGGGAATGTTGTCCGGGAGGTAAACCGCAACATGGTTTTGGCCTATTGGCTAATTGGTCGGGAGATTGTCAGGGGTGTGCAAGGCGGGCAAAGGCGGGCGGAATATGGAAAAGAAACCGTGGAAGTGCTGGCTATCCGGCTGAATGAGCAATATGGCAAGGGGTTCTCGACTTCGAATCTCTGGTATTTCAGACAGTTTTATTTGGCTTATCAGTGCCGAGGCGACATTCCCCACCCATTGGGTGGAGCATTGGTAGGCATCGAAAAAGGCCACGGCAAGGGGGAAGGATGGGTTCAAGGTTTTTCTCCACGGCTATCTTGGTCCCATTATCGAGTTTTGATGGCAGTAGAGAACGGCGAGGCCCGCGATTTTTATGAGCGGGAAGCCATCGCAGGGGGATGGAGCAAACGAACTCTCGAACGACAGGTGCATACCCAATATTACGACCGGTGTGTGCATAGCCAGCAACCAGACAAAATCATCGCCGACGGCAGACAACTTCAGAAAACACCTCAATCACCCAGCGAGATACTGAAGAATCCGTATGTGCTGGAGTTCCTAGGCTATCCAAATTTTGCTCAGCTCCATGAGTCCGAGCTGGAGCAGGCGATCATCACGCATCTGCAACGATTTCTGCTGGAACTGGGGAATGGATTTGCGTTTGTGGCACGGCAGAAGCATATCCGCATTGAGGAGCAAGACCGCTATATTGACCTAGTTTTCTATCATTGCCGCCTGAAATTCTACCTGTTGGTTGACCTCAAAGTTGGCGAATTAACGCATGCGGATGTCGGCCAAATCGACGGTTATGTGCGGATGTATGACGGTCTGTTCGTGGTGCCGGAAGACAATCCGACGATCGGCCTGATTCTCTGCACGGAAAAGAACGAGACGGTGGCTCGATATTCGGTCCTGAACGATCGCAGTCAAATCTTCGCGTCCAAATACGTGCTTTGCCTTCCCTCCGAAGAACAACTCCAGAGAGAGGTTGAGAAAGAGCGACGCCTTATTGAGGCAAACCAACGGGATCGAGACGATGATTAAACCGACGATCAATGAAATCCTGATGCCGAAACCGGAGGTTCGGCCACGGATTTATGCTTACTCGATCGATGACAAAGCGCATCAAGGGCTCCTGAAGGTGGGGAAAACCACGAGGGACGTGAAGCAACGGATTGCCGAGCAGTTGAAAACGGCCGCCATCAAGAATTACAGGATTGAACTGGACGAATCGGCGGAGCGCGAGGATGGGACGCTTTTTACGGATCATGAGGTGCGTGCAGCACTGGTGAAAAAGCGTTTCGAGAATCCAGATCTAGAGTGGATGCGTTGCACGGTTGAGGACTTGAAGGTTGTCCTGACGGAGTTGCGCACGGGACATAGGTTTAGCGGTCCGCGCCATGAGCAGTTTGGACTGCGTGCGGAGCAACGGGCTGCTGTGGAAAAAACTCATGCCTACTTCCATTCTATTTGGAAGGAGGATATGCATGCGGTTCCACGGTTTTTGTGGAACGCGAAGATGCGGTTCGGGAAGACGTTCACCACGTATCAGCTTGCGAAGAAACTTGGGGCGAAACGGGTATTGGTGGTGACGTTTAAGCCTGCAGTGGAGGACGCGTGGCAGACGGATCTCGAATCCCATGTGGATTTCGAAGGTTGGCAATATTTGTCGCGTCATTCTGAGAGTGATCCGACAAAGGTTTCTGTGAAAAAGCCGTTAGTCTATTTTGGTTCTTTTCAGGATCTGTTGGGCCGCGATGACGCAAGGAACATCAAGGCAAAGAATGAGTGGTTGCACAAGGTGCGGTGGGACTTGGTGGTCTTTGACGAGTACCATTTTGGAGCATGGCGAGAGACGGCCAAGGAATTGTTTGAGGGTGAGGAACAGGCGATCGCAAGGAAGGAGCGTACGCTCGAATATGCCGCTGGATTGGAACAGGTGAACGAGGATCTGAGCGAACTCTCGGAGCACGAGCCTGAGTTCCTTCCTATTACGACCAAGGCGTATCTGTATCTCTCAGGCACACCATTCAAGGCACTAGCCACTGGCGAATTCATCGAGGAGCAGATTTTTAATTGGATCTACACCGATGAGCAGCGTGCGAAGGAGTCGTTCGCACGGAAGAATCCCGACCATTGGAATCCTTACGGCGCGCTGCCGCAAATGCGACTGCTGACCTATCAAATGCCCGACGAGTTGGTGGCGATCGCAAGTGAGGGGGAGTTTGATGAGTTCGATCTGAATGAGTTTTTCGCGGCGTCAGGGGATGGATCTAAGGCACAGTTCAAGCACAAGGGCGATGTGCAGAAGTGGTTGGATATTATCCGGGGATCGTATGCACCCAAAGCGGTGGAATTCCTCAAAACGGCCACGCGTCCTCCGTTTCCGTATTCGGATGTGCGCCTCTTGCCGTATTTGCAGCATTCGTTCTGGTTCCTGCCGAATGTGGCAGCCTGTCAGGCGATGGCGAATCTATTCGGCGAGAAACACAATGTATTCTGGCGTGACTATAAAGTAGTTGTCGCTGCCGGTGCGGCAGCGGGGATCGGGTTGAATGCGTTGCCACCAGTCCGCAGCGCGATCGGCGGAGGCCACGACACTAAGACGATCACGCTTTCGTGCGGAAAGCTCACGACCGGCATCACGGTGCCGCAGTGGTTATCCATTTTGATGCTTCGGAATCTCAATTCGCCGGAGACTTATTTCCAAGCGGCGTTTCGCGTGCAGTCACCGTGGTCGATCAAGAACCCGAATGGCGATAACCCGAACGAGGAAGAAATCCTCAAGCCAGTGTGTTTCGTGTTCGACTTCGCGCCGACACGAGCCCTGCGGCAACTCTCTGAATATGGGATCGGGCTCTCGCCAAACGAGCCAAATCCTGAGAACGCGGTCAAGGAACTCGTGTCGTTCCTTCCAGTGCTGGCCTATGACGGGGCCAACATGACGCAGATCGACGCAGGGGGAATCCTCGACATCGCGATGGCAGGAACCTCGGCGACATTGCTCGCACGCAAATGGGAGAGTGCGCTGCTGGTGAACGTTGATAACGACACCTTGCGGCGAATTATGGACAATCCCGAGGCCATGGCTGCTGTGGGTCGAATTGAAGGGTGGCGCGCGCTCGGAGACCACGTCATCGAGACTATCATTAATAAGAGCGAGAGCGTTAAAGATCTCAAAAACAAAGCAAAGACCAAGGAATTGTCATCGAAAGAGAAAGAGCAAATGAGCGATGAGGAAAAGGAGTTCAAATCGAAGCGAAAACTGGTTCAGGAAAAGCTGATTAAGTTTGCGACACGGATCCCGGCATTTATGTATTTGACGGATTTCCGAGAGAATACGCTGCAAGATGTGATCACAAAACTGGAGCCATCACTGTTTGAAACGGTTACTGGTTTGACGGTGAAGGATTTTCACGTTCTGGTGGGACTCAGAGTTTTCAATACCGAACAGATGAATCAGGCAGTGTTCGCGTTCCGAAGATATGAGGATGCATCGCTACGTTACACGGGGATCGAAAGCCATGAGGGCCTGACCAATTACGGCCTGTACGACACTGTCGTGGAACGAGGTTAGGGGTTATTTCGCACCGCTGGCACGGAGGACGACGGGGAGTGTGAGGCAAAGGATTTTTAGATCCAGCCAGATGGACCAATTGTCGATGTATTCGAGGTCTAGGCGGACCCAGTCGCTGAATTCTAAGACGTTGCTTCGTCCTTGGATTTGCCAGAGGCAGGTGAGGCCGGGTTTTACGGATAAACGTCTGCGGTGCGCGAGTTCTGAGAATCGGTAGGTTTCTTCGACGGGCAAGGGGCGAGGTCCCACCAAGCTCATGTCACCTCGGAGGACGTTAAAAAACTGCGGAAGTTCGTCGATGCTGTATTTGCGGAGAAATCGGCCTAGGGGTGTGACACGGGGATCGTTGGTGATTTTGAAGACGGGCCCGGTCATTTCGTTGAAGACTTCTAATTCCTGTTTTCGTTGCTCGGCATTGGTCACCATGGAGCGGAATTTATACATGGTGAACGGACGGCCGTTTAGACCGCTTCGTTGCTGACGAAAAAAAACAGGACCCGGAGATAGGCATTT
>SXQI01000081.1 GCA_005793025.1 Verrucomicrobiales bacterium | reverse complement strand
TTTTCACGGTGGTGCATGGGTCGCAGCCGCGGTTCATCATTCCTGAGATTATTCAGGATATTCATCGTTCTGTTCGTTACATTCGGCATCACGCGAAGAAATACGGTGTGGATCCAGATCATCTAGGCATCACTGGCGGAAGCGCGGGGGGGCATCTGTCGTTGACCATGGGGACTCAGGGTAAACCCGGTTCCCCAGATGCAAAGGATCCTATCGATCGGGAAAGCAGTGCGGTGCAGGCGGTCGCTTGCTTCTTTCCACCCACAGACTTTTCCAATTGGGGATCACAGGGTGATGATGGGGTAGGGGTTGGGACACTCATCCAGTTCAAACCAGCATTCGGCCCCCGCTCGGACACCGCAGAGAGTCGAACTGTTCTCGGAAAGGAGATCTCACCCATTCATTACATCACTGCGAAAATGGCTCCCACATTGATCATCCACGGCGATGCAGACAAACTAGTGCCAATTTATCAGGCGAACATTTTCGGGGCGAAAGCTAAAGAGATGGGGGCCAAATTCAAATTGATCGAGCGACCGGGAAAGGATCATGGTTGGCCAGATATGGTCAGCGACCTCAAGATTTTTGCCGACTGGTTCGATGAGAATCTCCGTGGCCTGACTAAGTCTTGATCCCACAAGATCGCTTCGGAGTCCTATGCCAATTTATGAATTCCACTGCGAACAATGTGGACAGAATTCTGAAATACTCATTCGGTCCAAGGATTGGAAAGGGACGACGTGTCCAGCATGTGGATCGCCAAAGCTGACTAAGCAGTTGTCAGTTTTTGCATCCGCTGGATCGCCGAATGCCACTGCAGGAGCGGAATGCTCCGGCGTCCCGAGTTCGTGTGGAAAATGTGGGACGGGTAAGCCCCATTCGCATTAGAGACAAATCTCCGCCGGGCTAATTCTCAGCAAGTCCTGTACGAGCCAGTCTGCCCGATGAGGAGTTAATTCCTCCATCGAATGAGCTCCTGTGGCGACGGCGAGCACTTTTGCTTGGATCGCCCGGCCACAGGTGATGTCGTGCGGGGTATCACCAATTACCAACACCTCGTCTCCACGCAGAACTGTGTTGAGATGTCTAGAACCTCGGTCGAACGCAGTTGCTGCGATTCGATTCCGATCCTCATGATCATCCCCATAACCCCCGAAATAGAAGTGCTTCCAAAGTCCGTATCGAGTCAATTTGAGTTCTGCACCCCGTTGGATGTTGCCTGTTAAGAGGCCGATCTCAGGTTGATGAGGCAGGGTTTTTAACGAGGAAATCCAATCCTCGACTCCGGGGCAAATCTCGCCCGGCACTACTTCTAATAATTCTTGAAGGAGTTTAGTGTAAGCATCAAAAAACCGTGTCACGTTTTCGGTGGTCATCTCTTTCCCGATCCGTGTCAGGCATTCCCGCAGAAGGGCGTGGTCTGTTCGGCCCGAAAAACTGACACCTTCGGTCGCTTGCGACGAGTTAAACACGGAGGCGAATGCCTCCTTAAAAGCACGAACTCCAGCACCGCCAGAGCGGATTAGGGTCCCGTCGATATCAAAAAGTACGAGGCGAATCATGTCGTGATCAATCTGTTGTAATGGAAAGATTCGGAAGAGAACGGGGCAGGCAGCATCGAGTTACACGGCTCAACCCGGGCGTTGCCGTTGATCCAATCGTAGGGTGGGATGTTGGTCTTTGCGTCCATGGACGTAGAGGGCGGTCCACTCCGCCAACCGCTGTCCGAGAAGGCGACACGCCGCTTGGGTTCCATCCTCACGAGGTTCCTTAGCCGCAACCGCTCCGTAGTGCAAGGTGACCATTTTTGAGGCGTAATCGGTGACTCCGAACACCAGAAACCCAAAGTTCATCAAGACTGTGAGAATCGACTGACAAGCCAGCTCCATGCCTCCACCCCAGCCACCAGCAGAACTAAAGGCGCAGCCAATTTTTCCGTCAATCTGCATCCAACTTGCTCCCATCTCTTCATCCCAGAATTTCTTCATCTTCCATGAGAGCACTCCCATATTGGTAGGACTGCCAACGGCGATCCCATCACACCACGCCACATCTTCCGCTTTGGCTTCGTCAACGCTAAGCACTCGAACTTCGGTGTCGGGCACCGACGCGGCACCTTGGCCAACCAATTCGGCCATTTTGCGGACGTTGCCGGACTTGGAATCGTATAGGACTAAAACTCGGTTCATGAATCGGAGGGGAACGCTGCCAAATTGGTGCTAAAGTTGCAACCGAAGACCATCCAGCCCGCGCAGGTTGCGACCCAAGGTTTCTTCAGAATCGGTTTCAGGTCGATGGTCTAGAATACCAACTGCACCATTCCAGCCACTGTCACGAATGGCCTTGAGTAATCGTAATTCCTGATCACCTTCACCTAAATGAAGGATTTTTTTTCCTGTCTGATCTCCGTCCTTCACCATGCCATTGAGGTTTATGGCGTAAAGATAGGGGATCATTTTGGGTAGAAAGTTTTCAAAACGATCAAGATGCGCGTGGCCATGATGCAGGTTGTAAATCATTCCCACATTGGTGGAGCCTAAAGCCTGAATGACCTGAATTTGATTCTCAGGTTCACCAAACCAACCTCCGTGGTTATAAAGGCCCACACGACAGCCGATGCGGCCTGCGGCCTCCGCGATTGGACGTAACCGATCTACTTCCGCCTTGATGCGTTGAGTTTGTTCTTCGGCGGTCTTGGTGAGTTCTCCTCCGCCTGTAACCCACAGTTGGGTCTTGGTTTTGTGCCTCTCGAGAACGTTGAGAATTGTCCGCGCATCGTTGTCCAGAGTGGAAGGAAACCACCACGCGGTCAGTTCGATCCCGTTACGGTTGCACGCTTCCACCTCAGCGTCAAAAGTGGGGATATGTTCCGCACGCCAGTCATACGCGAGTCGTCGTAGTCCAAGCCGTTTCAACATCTGAGCTCGTTCCTCGGGCCCCCTCTTCTTTGCATCGAACGGCACAATGCACCACGCGACGAGATTTGTCCGGTCGAAGATTCCGGGAGGGGCAGCCTTCGCTGGAGAACTCATTGCAAAACACCAAATCATTGATGTCATGAGGCAGAACTCAATCAAAGCGGGCAAGGTTGCAACACGGAGTTTCATGACAGTAATTTGAAGAAATTTCAGAGAATATCAGCAATAAAAATGCTGATATCGCTAAGCTGCTATCCTCATCAAAGCCTTCTTAGGGTTCCAAAGACTCGACAATTTCCTTAATCAAACTAGGTCCTTGGTAGACGAGGCCTGAATAGATCTGAACCAGAGTTGCCCCGGCAGCAAATTTTTCTAAGGCATCTGTTGCTGAGAACACACCACCGACACCGATGATAGGGAGTTTTCCATGCGTATTCTTTGCTAGATGCCTGATTACCTCAGTGCTTCGGTCTCGCAATGGACGGCCGCTTAAGCCCCCCGTTTCTTCATAGATCCGGCGCGTTCTCAGATCTGTCGTGGGTGGACGGGTGACCGTGGTGTTGGTCGCGACGATCCCTGAAAGGTTTCGCGAGAGGCTCAGTTCAAGAATCTCATCGAGGGCTTCGAACGAAAGATCAGGGGCGACTTTGACAAGAATTGGTTTGCCAGGGATTGAGGCCGTGATCGCATGTCGCTGGTTGACCATTTGGACAGCATCAAGGACTTCATCCAAAGCAGTTTTATCCTGTAGCTGACGCAGGTTAGGGGTGTTTGGTGAGCTAACGTTGACGACAAAAAAATCAGCCAGAGGCCAAAGTAAATCTAGGCTTTTGGCGTAATCTTGAGCTGCCTCTTGCAATGCGGTGATTTTTGATTTCCCTAGATTCACTCCGACTGGATGCTTTGGCCAAAGGCCAGAACTTCGCCATCCCTGAAGTGTTGATGCGAACGCTTCCGCGCCATCATTGTTAAACCCCATTCGATTAATTAGTGCTTCAGGTTGCACCGCACGAAACATTCGAGGTCGTGGATTGCCGGGTTGGGGATGCCAAGTCACTCCACCTAATTCACAAAAACCAAAACCCATCGCAGCCCAAGCTGGCAGTGCAACACCACGCTTATCCATTCCGGCAGCGAGGCCGATTGGATTAGGAAAATCTAAATCCCACAGGCGCAAGGGTCGCGGTGGAGATCCGCAGAACGATGCGAGCGCATTCAATAAAAACGGAGAATGAGACGCGTGCGCTAACGCTTTGAGAGTCAACTCGTGAACAGATTCGGAGTCCTGCTGAAACAAGGCACGCCGAATAACTTGGCGATAAAACCAACTCATAACCCTTTAAGACCTAGGGTTAGCGTTAGACTGGTTCTTGGATTGAGCCAACTCTTCCTCTAGATCAACGATCTCCTTAATCTGAGTGAGAAACCATCGGTCGATTTTACAGATTTGAAAGATAGCTTCGATGCTGAATCCAGCGCGAAGGGCGTGTCGAATGAAAAAGATTCGTTCAGCGTTGGGAATGCTTAATTTGCGGGAGATCACCTCGCGCGGAAGGATGTCCCTATCTCCATAAACTTCGGTTCCGATTCGCCAAGGTTTCCCATCGCCTCCGAGTCCAGATCGTCCAATCTCCAGAGAGCGCAGGCATTTCTGCATGCTTTCTTTAAAGGTGCGTCCGATTGCCATCGCCTCACCTACCGATTTCATCATCGTGGTAAGGGTGGGATCCGCTTGAGGAAATTTCTCAAATGCAAAACGGGGGATTTTGGTGACAACGTAATCAATCGTTGGCTCGAAGGAAGCCGGGGTGACGCGGGTGATGTCATTTTTAATCTCATCAAGGAGATATCCCACCGCGAGTTTTGCTGCGATTTTTGCGATTGGAAATCCTGTTGCCTTGGACGCGAGAGCGGAGGATCTCGAGACGCGAGGGTTCATTTCGATGATCACCATGCGCCCATTATCCGGGTTAACACCGAACTGAATATTCGATCCCCCTGTTTCAACACCAACAGCTCGAATCACTGCGAAACTTTGATCTCGCATGATTTGGAATTCCTTGTCTGTCAGCGTCTGGATCGGGGCGACCGTGATCGAGTCACCGGTGTGGACTCCCATCGGATCAAAATTTTCGATCGAACAGATGATGACGCAATTATCGGCACGATCACGCATCACTTCCATTTCGTATTCCTTCCAGCCGAGCAGGGACTCCTCGACTAAAATTTCCGATACGGGGGAGAGTTCGATGCCTCGCTTGGCGATCGTTTCAAATTCTTCACGGTTGTATCCGATACCACCGCCGGTGCCGCCGAGTGTGAAGGCGGGACGAACGATGAGTGGGTAGCGGCCGATTTTTTCAGCGACGGCTCGCGCTTCTTCAATGGAATGTGCGGTGCCACTGATCGGGACATCGAGTCCGATACCCAACATCAACTCCTTGAACGCGGCACGATCTTCTCCTTTGTGGATAGCCTCAGCCTTAGCACCGATCATCTCGACATCATGCTTCTCAAGCACCCCACTTTTATGGAGCGACATTGCGGTGTTCAACGCAGTTTGGCCGCCTAATGTGGGAAGGAGCACCAGTTTTCCGGAGGCCCCGAGAGACTTCATTTCGCCTAGCTCTCGGACGATGATTTTCTCAACACATTCCGGGGTGATCGGCTCGATATAGGTTCGGTCCGCGAATTCCGGATCGG
>SXQI01000012.1 GCA_005793025.1 Verrucomicrobiales bacterium | reverse complement strand
GCTGATGTTTTCATTCCCAAGCTCAGGCTCGATGCGGTCGCAAGCTTCACCTCGCTCACCGTGGATATGGTGAGTCAATTCGCGAAACTTCAGCCTTATGGGCAAGGGAATCCCGTGCCAAAATTTTGTTCCTACAACCTCCATCTTGCGGGTGCCCCAAAACGATTCGGAAAAACAAATAACCACCTTCGCTTATCCATAACGGATGGGCAGAACACATTGGAGATGATCCACTGGAATGCACCCCCTAATTTTGCGCCCCCTGCTCAGCATTTCGACCTCGCTTTTATGGCGGAGGTCGACACTTATCGTGAGCCAAAAGTTCTATTGAAATTTCTTGATTGGAAAGCAACCACCCCTGAGTCGAATCGGGCGTTTGAGATCCTAGGTTAAGGTCGTTTCAAGTTTTGGTAGAGGCTTTTTCGGTTCGCAATCTAAGCTGACCACATGCGGCATCAATATCGTGGCCTTTTTCGCGTCGTAGAGTGGCTACTATTCCACGCCCGGTAACTGCCTCAAGAAAAGCCTCTTGGGTGAGCTCAGTCGAACGTTCCCAAGCTAATCCATCGACTTTATTGTAAGGGATTAGGTTTACTTTCGCATTCAGTCGCCTCGCTAAATCGGTGAGCGGTTTGACTTGGTCGAGGCCATCATTCACTCCCGCGATCAGAATATACTCAAAAGTAATCATGCGTCCGCGTTTGCTTTGATAATAATCCAACGCGTTGGTGAGTTCTGCTAATGGATACTTTCGGTTAACGGGCATGATCTTCCCTCGCACTTCATCCGTCGCACCATGCAATGATAAGGCCAGTCGGAACTGAAGGGGTTCGTCCGCGAGTTTGCGAATTTGAGGAGCCAGACCGCTGGTTGAAATTGTAATCTTCCTTGCGCCGATGCCACCTCCCCAGGGTGCGTTTAATAATTTCAAGGCCTTCAACAAATTCTCATAATTTGCCAAGGGTTCACCCATTCCCATGATGACGAGATTATTGATGAAATGTTCCTGCGTTATCGCTCCGGGTTGTGTGGCGTGCCAACGCTCAACAGCGAGGATCTGTTCGACTATCTCATGGGTTCCAAGGTTTCGTTTCCAACCATCCAAACCGCTGGCGCAAAAGCGGCAACCGTAAGCACAGCCTACTTGGGTGGAAACACACAAGGTGTGGCGATCGCTCGGTTCACCGTAGAGGGCCGGATTAGCGGGTATCAACACGCTTTCAACAAGCGATCCATCACTTAATCGCCACAGGAATTTCTGGGTCGTGTCGCTGGAACCTTGCTTCGTAACGAGTTCAAGAGTCTGCAGTGAGAACTGACCTTCGAGTAAAGCCCGTAATACTTTGGGGAGATTTGTCATCTCAGCCCAAGTAGTTACCCGATGATCATAGAGCCACGACAACAGTTGGGGGACTCGATACGTAGGCTGTTCCCAAGTCTGAAATTGGGCCTGCAGTTCCTCGGCTGTCTGGGATTTAATGTCGCAATTCAAGTTGAGTATCTCCAACACCAATTCTCGATCAATCGATGAGAAGCAGTAAGCGAATTATACGTTCTGCACAGATGATTTTGTAGATTTGGCTCTTTCCCGAAAGAATTCAATGATCGCAGGTAAGATCGAAAGGATAATAATTGCGATGACAACAAGGCCGAAGTTTTTTTGAACGATCTCAAAATTACCGAAAAAGTATCCAAGAAGGGTTAATGAGATGATCCAGAGCAGTCCGCCGAAAACATTAAATGACATAAACTTAGAGTATCTCATTTCCGCGATTCCCGCGACGAACGGAGCAAATGTGCGAATGATCGGAATGAACCTTGCGAGGACGATCGTTTTGGCCCCGTAACGTCGGTAAAAGGATTGGGTCTTTTCGAGATGCCGTTGGTTGAGAAACCGAGACTGAGTGCGAAAAACCTTAGGCCCCAAGAAACGGCCAATCCAATAGTTCACCGTATCCCCCAAGACGGCCGCAATACTCAGTAGGACTAGAATTGTGACGAGGTTTAGGTTGTTAGGGCGTGCGGCGAACGTGCCAATGGCAAAGAGGAGCGAATCTCCCGGAAGAAACGGTGTGATTACTAATCCTGTTTCGCAGAAAATGATGAGGAAGAGCAGGACGTAGATCCAAGGCCCCATGCTGGTGATAAGCTGATCCAAGTGATGGTCAACGTGCAGCACGTAATCGAGAACTGTTTTCAGAAAATCCATTGGATAACTTCTTTTGTGCGTTGGTGATTAGCAGGCTGAGGCAGGTAATGGAAGGTAAAAAAGGAGAAACAGTCTTGGAGTTTCTGCGTGGAGGGCCTTGAATAAGTTGAGAAATGAGAGCAGCAGTTCTGTATGGAAAAGAAGATCTAAGGATTGAGCAAATCGATGAACAGGCACTTTGCGAAGGAGAGGTCAGGATAGCGATCAAGGCCGCATTGACCTGTGGGACCGATCTAAAAGTCTATCGGCGAGGTTACCACGCACGAATGATCGTTCCACCCGCCGTTTTCGGGCATGAGTTGAGCGGGACGATCTGCGAGGTGGGTAGGGGAGTGACGAACTGGGCTTTGGGAGATCGGGTCGTGGCGGCGAATTCAGCGCCATGCGGAGAGTGTGCTTTCTGCGGGAATGACCAAGAGAATTTGTGCGACGACCTGTTGTTTTTAAATGGTGCTTACGCAGAGCGGATCGTCGTGCCTACAAGGTTGGTCGCCAAGAATTTGTTGAGGCTTGGAGATAAAACCCCGTTCGTCGCTGGCGCGTTGATGGAACCTCTAGCCTGCGTTGTGAAGGGGTTGGAAGACATTAGCGTGCGTGCGGGTGAACGCGTGCTGGTGATCGGGGCAGGGCCGATTGGGCTAATGTTTGTAACATTAGCCCATGCTGCAGGGTGTCAAGTCACTGTAGCCGGACGGGGAGCAGAACGATTGGTTGCTGCGCAGCACTTGGGTGCATCCATCGTAATTGATGTGGAGAAAGAAAAGATACCCGAAGAGGCATTCGATGTGGTCATCGAAGCGGTGGGTAAACCAGAAACGTGGGAAGAAGCCGTACGGAAGGTTAGAAAAGGAGGGCGAGTAAATTTATTTGGTGGATGTCCTGCAGGAACCACCATCTCACTGGACACGGGTTTGATTCACTATTCGAACTTAACGATTCTCGCCAGCTTTCACCACACCCCAAAAACGATTCGTCAAGCACTCCAACACATCGAATCAGGGTTGATTCGGGCTCCAGCTTTTGTTTCAGGCGAATGCGCACTCAGCCAACTCCCCGAACTACTTCGATTGATGAGCACAGGAAATAAAGCAATTAAGACTAAAATTCTTGTCGATCAGTGAGTCGGCGAGGGAGGATCGAACTCAGGCATCGTGTCATGCCCATCGGCGCTGACCCCTCGTTTTGTGAGAATCGCACGAAAAGTTAAGAGAACAATTTTGGTGTCTAACCAGACGGAGTGGTTATCCACATACCAGACATCGGATTCAAATCTTTCATCCCAGCTTTGCATATTCCTTCCATTGACTTGAGCCCAACCACTCAAACCAGGCAGTACCTCATGTCGCCTCGATTGGCGTGGATTGTATCGAGATAAATAAACCACAGGAAGTGGACGAGGGCCAATGAGACTCATGTCCCCGCGAATTACGAGGAAAAGTTCAGGCAGCTCGTCTAATGAGGAGGCTCGGAGCCAACGACCGAAGGGCGTGAGCCGGGCACCATCCGGTAACAACTGGCCATCAGCTCCCCGGTGGTCGGTCATTGTGCGAAATTTAGAGAGGTTGAAAAGTTTTCGATGATGTCCAACACGTTGTTGCGAGAAAAAAATGGGAGAACCAAGTTTTATTCGAACAAGAACTGCAATAACGATTAGAAGTCCAAACCAAATCGGGAGGGACAGTAATACTAAACACAGGTCGAACACCCGTTTAGATAAGGAATGGGTTCTGTTCATGCTGACAGCTGAAAACGAAAGCGGAATCTCTATCAGTTCGCTCTTTTTTTTTGCGACATACTTTTCGATGAAATCCCGGAGGAGTGCGCCTCGTGAATTCTAGCGATGACAAACGCTTGATCCTCCAAAGTGAGGCTACTCGAACTTGGTAAACAAATCCCTCTTGCGTTGAGATCCTCCGCGACCTCACCGCCGATTCGCTCTGCACTCGAAAATAAAGGTTGCAGATGCATCGGCCGCCATACGGGGCGAGCCTCTACATTCGCTAGATGAAGCCACCTAATTAGATCTGGTGCCGAACAACCGAATTGAGCTTCGTCTATCAGAAAACAACTCAACCAACGGCTATGGTAACTCGGGTTGTCCGGCATTGATCCTGACTCAGGTCCGGGAGTCGCCCATGGTGCATCAGGCTGCGGCTCCAAGCCTGGAATCCCTGCCAGCGCATTCCTGTAACGCTCAAATACGGATCGCCGCTGGATAACTCGAGAGGGTAGGACATCCAGCTGGCCACGCACTATTCCCGCAATCACATTGCTCATCCGGTAGTTGTAGCCTCTCTCGGTGTGGAGGTAGTTGTTGATGCCGGAGGGATCGGCATCCCGCGCTTGGGTGCTCCAGTGTCGAGCACAATTCGCTTTTTGCGCGTCGGACGAGATCAGGATACCACCCGTGGTTCCCGTAATCATTTTGTTCCCATTAAAAGAGAACACCCCAACGTCTCCGAAAGTTCCGGGATGGCGACCATGATAGCGAGATCCAAGGGATTCAGCAGCATCTTCTATGAGGGCGACTCCGTAATTGCGACAAATAGTAGTGATCTGCTCAATTGCTCCCGGCTGCCCAAAAAGATGTACGAGAATCACCGCTTTTGGAAGGCGGTTAACACGTGCACGTAGTTTTAAAAACTTCTCGAGTAACTCGGGATCAAGATTCCAAGTGGTCCGTTCTGAATCGATCAGGATGGGGCGAGCGTGTTCGTAAAGAATCGGGTTCGCGCTTGCTACAAAAGTGAGTGATTGTGTCACCACTTCGTCTCCCGGTTGAACTCCTACCAAACGAAGCGCGAGATGCAACCCAGCGGTCCCGCTGCTCAAAGCAACAGTGTGCTGCCCTAAAGTTTTCTGAAAACACTTTTCCAGTTCGGTCAAATTCGGTCCGACTGTAGAAAGCCAATTGGTGGCAAACGCCTCCTGTACCCATCTCAATTCAGCTCCGGACATGTGCGGCACCGAAAGAAGAATTCGATTGGGGGTTATGATTAAAGGTTTAGAAAGCATGATAAAAAACGGTATCAAACCGGCATTTAATTCAATGTTGGTTGCCGCCGACAGTGGTTATTAGAAACCGTGGATTAAGTGTTCTCGAAACAAATCGGAGTAGGGATTAACATGCATAGTAGTCGCGGTACCATGTAGCGAATTTTTTGATTCCTTCTTCGATGGAAGTGTTTGGTTTAAAATTGCAGTCTCGCACGAGATCGTCGACGTCGGCGTAAGTTGCTGGGACGTCGCCGGGTTGCATTGGAAGCAGGTTTTTGACTGCGGTCCTGCCTAACTCCGTTTCTAGGCAGTGGATGACGTGCAATAGTTCAACCGGGTTATTGTTGCCGATATTGTAAATCCTGTAGGGAGATCGGCTGGTTCCGGGGTCTGGGGCGGCACTGTTCCATTCTGGATTCGGGGAGGCAATGCGATCCAAGACGCGAATCACTCCTTCGACGATATCATCGACATAGGTGAAATCTCGGCGCATTTGGCCATTGTTGAAAACGTCGATAGGTTTGCCTTCTAGTATCGCTTTAGTGAACATGAATAAAGCCATGTCAGGTCTTCCCCACGGTCCATAAACGGTAAAAAATCGTAACCCTGTCGTCGGCAGTTGATAAAGGTGGCTGTAGGTGTGCGCCATGAGTTCGTTTGCCTTCTTCGTGGCCGCATACAGGCTGAGTGGATGGTCGACAGTTTGGTGGATGCTGAAGGGCATGGTTGTGTTTGCACCATACACTGAAGACGATGAGGCATAGACTAGGTGTTCGATTTCATTGTGACGACACCCTTCTAGTACATTCATGAATCCCACGAGGTTTGAATCCACGTAAGCATGGGGATTTTGGATCGAATACCGGACGCCGGGTTGTGCAGCAAGATGGACAACGCGTTTAGGGCGTTCTGTGCGGAACATTTCCGCCATCGCCGACCGGTCAGAAAGTTCCATTTTTAAGAATCGGAACTTCTCCCTTGTGGTGAGATTAGCTAGCCGTGCATCTTTCAACCTCACATCGTAGTAGTTGTTGAGGTTGTCGAGGCCGATCACTTCGTCGCCTCTATCCAGCAATTGTGTCGAAACGTGAGAACCGATAAAACCGGCCGCACCTGTAACAAGGATCTTCATCTAATGGAGATAATAAAGTTATGGTCTCGGCACTCGGTGTTTATTGCCGAGTCAAGAGCACTTTGTTTCTTGTCTGGAATTGATTCGTTCGGTTGAGTTTCTGTCGTGGGATTACAACGAGATATCGAAAGAAATCACAGCAAACGCATAAGAGGTCGCTCCGAGGTTCCATGGTTCTATCGAGGGCTCGATTTTTTGACGGAGCTCTTGGTTTTTACGATCTTGGTTTTCTCTACGTGGGCATTTGGCACAACAGAGCCTTGGTCGATTTCTGCGGTTAACGGCTTGAATTATTTGTTGGGAACGACGTTCTTGATGAAGTGGGTTTTCCGTGCAGTAACCGGGTATCAACCAAACCAGTGGAGTTCTGAACGACGGTTGGTGGCACGAATCTGGCCTTGGTTAGCGGGCACCGCGACTCTGTTGCTGCTAAGCTATATTGGCGTCTCGGCGTGGAATGCACGTGCCATTTATCATCTCCAAGAACAACGTTTTGAGTATCTCAATTATCTCGCTTGGTTGCCCCATAGTTATGATCAGGCAAAAAGTTGGGAAAGGTTTTATCGTTGTTTGGCTGCAGCCTGTTTTTTTTGGGCATTGCGTGACTGGTTATTGGTTAAGACTACCCACGATAAGATTGGAGGATCTGCCTCAGGGCGTGTGAGCGACCGTGTGCGCCTTTTGCTTTGGGTAATCTGTATCAATGGTGCCTTGATTGCTCTGGAAGGGTTACTCCAACGAATGACTCACACGGACAAATTGTTGTGGCTAGTTCGTCCGGAGATCAATGCTTGGCACTCGGGTCAATTCGGTCCCTATGCTTATCGATCCAATGCTGCTCAGCTGTTTAACATGATTTGGCCGGTGACGATTGGGTTTTTCTTGAGTTTGATTCAGCATCACCGGCGCGGGATCGGGCGAGGACCTGAAGTCATGCTGCTACTCTGTTGTGTTGTCTCCGTTGTAGCTTCATTCCTTACTACGAGTCGGCTAGGTGCCGGGGTATCGATATTTCTGGTTGGATGGGCCATCGGAATTATCCTCGTGAGAAAAGGATTTAAGAGTAGAGCTTCCGCGGTATTCTGGAGTTTGTTTTTCTTGGTTTTACTATCAGGAAGTCTTTGGCTGAATTGGGGAGATCTGAGGGCGAGGTTCGCGAATTATACGTTGGATCAGACCAGCGGGCGCACAGAGATTTATTCCAACACAAAAAAAATGGTAGGAGATTATCCGGTGTTTGGGGTGGGGCCTGGGGCTTTCGGAGCCGTCTATCAATTGTATCGGGACGATGCGAGTCAGTACTGGCATGCGTATGCGCATGACGATTGGCTGGAGGCTCGAGCAACATTGGGATGGGTTGGTTTTGGACTCATCGTATTGCTCCTATTCCTTGCAGGCTCGCATTGGTTTATCGGGTCAGGGGTTCCGCTCCCCTCAGATCTAGCAGTATTCATTGGGATTGGTTGCACGGGTCTTTTGATCACGGCTGTTTGGGATCTGCCCTTCCAAATCTACTCGCTCCTTCTAGTGTTTCTTGCACTGCTGGCTGTGCTCAGTTCGGGAGTCAGACCCAGACCCAGTTAAACCGGTTCGCTTGGAATTAAAGATTCAAAATAATCCCAAGTCCGCGCTAGGCCATCACGCCAATTGGTGACACAGCGGTAACCCAGTCTTTCTTGAGCGTGCTTCAGGTCAGATCTGGAATCCCTAACATCTCCCGCTCGAGATGGTTGACGATTTGGTGTTAGGTTTCTGCCTGTAATGATTTCGAATTGTTTTAACAGGTCTAGTAGAGAGATCGACTCTCCTGAGCCCACGTTAAAAACTTCGCCAGCCACCTGTTCCGGGGATTCAGTCGCTGCTAGCCATATGGCTTCCACCACATTGGTGACAAAAACGAAGTCTCGGGACTGCGTTCCATCACCAAAAATCACGGGTGAACGACCCAAAGCGAAAGCTTCTCCGAAACGCGAAATGACGCCCGAGTAAGCGGAGTCAGGCCTTTGTCGAGGCCCGAACACATTGAAGAAACGCAGCGCAACCGTCGGAAGTTTGTAGAGCTGCCAGTAAAGTTGGGCGTAACGTTCCCCATTTTGCTTTTGCAACGCATAGGGAGAAAGGGGTTGAACAGGAAGGGATTCTGTTTGAGGGATCACCGTCGAGTTTCCATAAACTGCGGCTGATGATGCGAAGACAAATCGCTTGAGCTTGTGCTGC
>SXQI01000080.1 GCA_005793025.1 Verrucomicrobiales bacterium | reverse complement strand
GAGTTGATACATCGAAAACACGTTGTGCGAGACCCAATAGCTGTAGTTCGCGTTCGGCATGGAATCGACACCCTCGAATAATGCGAATTTCAGATTACCAACGACAGGACCTGCCCCATCACCAAACACAAAACTGTATCCATAGAGGAACCAGAGGATTGTCACCAATCCAGCGATACCAAAACATTGCGCCACAACCGAAAGCACATTTTTCCTGCGGACCAACCCACCGTAGAAAATGAACAGTCCAGGCAGGGTCATAAACAAAACCAAAGCCGCACAAACCATTTGAAAAGCATTGTGGCCAGGCCCTGCACCAGTAATCTTGGAAGCGACTGTCGAATTAGGCGCATCAGCACCTCTCAACGTATTATTGATATAGGCTTCTAGATCCGCGATGCGTTGTTGATCCGTTGGTTGTGCTTTAACCAGATCAGCCCGTCCCACCAACGGTGAAACGACCAAAGCAATGATTAGCCCAATTAATGTGAAAATTCTTTCCATGGTATTAATACTCAGAGATTAAGACTAAAGTGCTTGGTCTCCTCGTTCGTCGGTTCGAATCCGAATCGCTTGCTCGATCGGCGAGACAAAAACTTTACCGTCACCGATTTTCCCGCTCTTCGCACTTTTGATGATCGCCGCAACAGCGGCATCAACGAGGTTATCCGCCAACACCATTTCGATTTTAATCTTGGGTAGAAAATCAACGGTATACTCACTCCCTCTATAAATCTCTGTGTGCCCCTTCTGTCGGCCAAAACCTTTCACCTCGGTAACCGTCATCCCCTCAATTCCCACCTCTCCAAGAGCATCCTTCACCTCTTCGAGGCGGAATGGTTTAATAATCGCTTCAACTTTCTTCATACAGTTATTCTTGGACTCCGCCTGTTCAATTGGCTCAAAACGAGCACTAAGCAACAAAAGTGCCAGACGAGTTCAGGAAGTTGATTCCGCTTTAACAAGCGTATTATCAAGTATTTATGACACTTGAATGCGATCCATGAGTCTGTTGTTTTTTATTCATGAATCGTTTTCATCTGTCGATTTATGACCACTTGCATCAAAACTAGCCAAATCTACGGGTTGGAGAAATAAAAACGGCGCGAACTTATCAAGTTCGCGCCGTTGCGATTCAGTCCTGACGGACTGCCGATGCTAATTACCCGTGATAGCCTTCCTCGCCGTGTTCAGCCAAATCTAGGCCGACGGTCTCTACATCCTCGTCAGGTCGCAAGCCGACAAAGGCTTTCGTAATAAGTGCGATAATCACCGTCGCCACAATACTGAGGACAATGGTGATCACAATGGCCTTGATCTGTTCCACGACAAGTGGTTGGAACAGTGAATCAGTCACGTAATTCTTGAGGTTTGTCGCAAGGTTTGCATTGGCTGAGTTACGAGCCAACATTCCAGTGAGCAACGCCCCCATGGTTCCACCAACGGCATGCACTCCGAAGGTATCGAGGGCATCGTCGTAGCCAAACATCGCTTTGAGTTTCCAACAGGCAAAGAACGGTACGATACCCGCAAGGATTCCGATGATGAACGAACCCCCAGGTGTGATGAAACCACAGGCAGGTGTCACGACAACCAACCCGGCCACTGCTCCCGAACAGAACCCGAGGATGCTGGGTTTACCTCTGAGAACATATTCCGCCATGGCCCATACGAAGGAAGCGACAGCCGCCGCGATGGTCGTCGTTGTAAAGGCATTGGCCGCAATCCCGTCCGCAGCAACCGCACTACCGGCATTAAAACCATACCAACCTACCCACAGCATACCCGTGCCGATGGCGCACAGTGTCATACTATGGGGCTGCATGGGTTCCTTACCAAACCCGAGGCGTTTTCCTAGGATGATGCACAGAATCAGAGCCGACCACCCGGACGACATGTGCACCACAGTTCCCCCGGCGAAGTCGATGGCTTTGATATCCGCATCCGCATTCCAAACACCATTCATCAGACCGTTGATCCCCCAAACCATGTGAGCAAGCGGGAAGTAGACAATCACCATCCACAACCCGACAAAAACCATAATTGCGGAAAACTTCATTCGCTCCGCAACCGCCCCGATAATGAGAGCAGGAGTGATGATCGCAAACATCAATTGGTAGATTGAAAAGACGTTATGCGAGACCCAATAGCTGTAATTGGTGTTAGGATTGGAATCCACCCCTTCGAACAAGGCGAATTTTAGGTTCCCAAAGATCGATCCTGCGCCATCCCCGAACACAAAACTATAACCATAAAGGAACCATAGAATTGTCACCAATCCGGCAATGCCAAAACACTGTGCCACCACGGAAAGAATGTTCTTCTTGCGAACCAATCCACCATAAAAGAGGAACAAACCTGGCAGTGTCATGAAAAGCACTAAGGCGGCGCAGACCATCTGGAAACCGTTGTGACCCGGTCCCGCACCCGAGATTTTAGAAACGACTTTGGAATCAACGGCATCAGATCCCCTAGCCGTATTATTCACATAGGCCTCTAAGTCAGAAATGCGTTGTTGATCATTTGGGTCAGCCTTTGCTGGAGCTGGAGCCGCAGCCTCCGCAACCGGTGCAGTTACCACCGGAGCTTGAGCAGGTGTATTGACCGAAGTTTGAAAGAGGGCAGCCGCAAGGCCTAAAATTATAAAGATTTTTTTCATGTTTATTCGTGTTAATTGATTTCGACTTATATGGCTTGATCCCCTTTTTCTTCAGTGCGAATACGGACCGCTTGCTCAACCTGCAAGACGAATACTTTTCCATCCCCAATCTTCCCGGTCTTGGCCGTCTTGACGATGGTGGCTACAGCGGACTCGACGAGGTTGTCAGGCAACACGAGTTCGATTTTGATTTTGGGTAGAAAATCCACGGTATACTCACTCCCGCGATAGATCTCCGTATGCCCTTTCTGCCGACCGAAGCCCTTTACTTCGGTGACTGTCATTCCTTCAATTCCAATCTCGCCCAGCGCGTCCTTCACTTCCTCAAGTTTGAACGGCTTAATGATCGCTTCAACTTTCTTCATAATGGTTTGGATTAAGTTCGGCGCATCTCAATAAACGCTCTTCGGGCTAAACAGCCGCAAACAAAAAGCATCAACTAAAACACAACTTCGCGAATCACTGACTCGGACCAATCGGAGCCTGAGTCCACGAGGCGAGAACCACTTAGCAATCAGAATGCCAATCAAAAAAAAAGACTAATGAAGTGTTGTAACATGCTTATTAACAGGCACATACAAATCCCATCTGTTTTTTATGGATGTGAAGACTTTTATTCATGAACCCTACGACGCTGTAGTAATTTAATCACAGCAAGTAGATTTCAACAGCGAGAGGATGGAATTGGGTTCGAGTGAAACCGCCAAAAGTAGACGCCTACATGGGAGGTGAATTCCTAAAAAAGTTCTGCTAAATCCCATTACACGGCAGAAAAGAAGAGCCCTAGACGTTGATCAAATCAACATGTAGGGCTCAGAGACTTTAAAAATGACGCTCCTAAATCTTAAGTGGATTTCTCCGGAGTTGTCTTATAACTCGAATAATATCGGTTCTGGTAATAATAATAGGAGTAGTAGTAAGAATCGCGACCTTCGAAGTCGATGTCGTTGACCACCATTCCGATAATATGAACCCCTGCGTTCCGGATCCGTTGAACGACCTTCAGCGCATGATCTCGTCGCACCTTGTTAAACTTTGACACGAACACAATCCCGTCGGACATGGAACCGATAACCAGAGGATCGCTGACGGCGGAAACAGGGGGACAATCAAGAACTACTCTATCATACTTTTGCCGAAGCTCCGCGATGAACTGGGACATCCGCTGAGACCCGATCAACTCGGAAGGGGAAGACGGAATCGTGCCGCAGCAAACAACGTCCAGATTTGGAATATCCGACTTGTGAATGCACTCGTCAGCCGTCTTCGCCTCTCCCGTAAGATAACCCGAAAGTCCTGTAGAAACCTGCACTTGGAACACTTTGTGCACAGTGGGGCGTCGTAGATCAGCCTCTACCAAAATCGTTTTGAACCCTGCTTGAGCTTGAACTATCGCGAGGTTCGACGCCACCAGCGACTTTCCTTCGGAAGGAACCGTGCTTGTCACGCTGATGATCCGGTATTTATCTGCCCCTTTGGTCAAAGAGAGAGTAGCCCGGACGGTTCGAAATCCTTCTGCAGCATTGGACTGGGGGTGAAGGTGAGCTTGTAAATCACGCTCAACAATACTTGTCGCTTGGATGTTCGGGATGTAGCCGAGAAAGGGCAAACCTAAGTAAACTTCGACGTCGTCCTGACTTCGAATGGTATCATCAAGGTAATTGACAAATAGGGCTAACCCAAATGCCACAGCCACACCCGCGAACACTCCGAATACTACTGTGAGCATAAACTTCGGTTTCACGGGATTACGAGGCACCAGAGCGACGTCGACGATCCTCATGTTGTTACTTGTGAGCCTGCTTGTCAGCTCAGTTTCCTTCATGCGAACCAAAACGTTGTTGTAAATGACCTTGTTATTCTC
>SXQI01000079.1 GCA_005793025.1 Verrucomicrobiales bacterium | reverse complement strand
GGCGGTGCCCCAGATGGCAATGCGCTGCCTGTGGCTAAAGTCGAAGCCGATCGAGCGATGGATGCCGCCGCCTGCATTGGTTGCGGTGCGTGTGTTGCCGCATGTAAAAACGCCTCAGCGATGCTGTTTGTCGCGGCGAAGATTTCTCATCTCGGACTCCTGCCTCAAGGCCAAGCCGAGCGATACCAACGGGTGGTCAACATGGTTAGCACCATGGATCAAGAAGGGTTCGGAGCGTGTAGCGTGACAGGTTCCTGCGAAGCGGTTTGCCCGAAGGAAATCAGCCTAGATTTCATCGCCCAATTGAATCGCGATTACCTCGTAGGTTCCTTGAAACCCTGACGAGAAGGTTCCTTAAGGTGCTGGATTTACCTTCAGTGCCTGCCCGTTCTTCACTCGCCATCGGTGGATTTGTTGCCCCAATTCTTCAGGCCAATTTTCCTCCGTGCAGGTCATAAAAACTTGGCTGTGCGCTGCGTGAACTCGACGTAACAGCGGCAAGAATCCCGAACGTCGGTGGAGATCGAGTTCCCCCATAATATCATCGATCAACAAAACGGGAGGCATCCCGTGACAACGCGTGAGGTATTCTGCTTGAGCCATTTTTAACGCGATTACGATCGAACGTTTTTGACCTTCGCTGGCAAATTGAGATGCCGGTTTGTCATCAAGACTCAGGAGGAGTTCGTCCCGGTGCGGTCCCACCAAGGTGGTTCGCATCGCTCGTTCGCGAGCCGAACTCTGTTGTAATTCCACGGCGAATTCCCTCTTAACCGAGCTTTGATAGTTCAACTGCAATCGCTCCGCATCCCCCGAAATAAGCCGGTAAGCCTCGCGCGTGATCGGTTCCAACTTCGGGAGCAGTTGGTTTCGGCGTTTGATGATCTCTTGCCCTACAAGGATCATTTCATGACTGAAACTCTCGAGAGCGTTTTCATCGACCACCCGTTGTTTGAGCAGCGCGTTCCTCGAACGCACCGAGACCGCGTAACGTTGGAGTAACGCGAGGTAACCGGGTTCGGTTTGGGCCAGTAACAAATCCAGAAAACGTCTTCGCCGGCTCGCCGGTCCTTTCACCAGTTGGAGGTCGTCCGAGCAAAAAACCACTGCCCGGAAAACACCCACGTAATCCGAAATGCGTCGCACCGGTTGAGCATCCACCGAGAGATTTCGCTCGCGATTCGACCAATAAATCTTGATATCCCGAGTGCCTTGACCCACAACCGTTCCACCCACGAAATACCCCTTTTGACCGAGTCGCACCATCTGTCCACTCACCACGCCGCGAAAAGATCGCAACGTTGAGAGGAGATAGATCGCTTCCAACAAATTTGTTTTGCCTTGAGCATTGTCGCCCAAAAAAAGATGAAATCCCGGGGTGAATTCTAAATCCAACCGCCCATAATTTCGAAAGTCTCGCAAACGCAGTCGGCTCAGGTGCACACGAATAGAGTTTGACGGTCTGCCAACCGTGGCAAGGGGAATTCCGATAAAGAATCGCCTGTAACCTCAGAGAGATTCAGCAGGCGGGGCTTCCGGTTCAACGGGTGGGACGGCGGCAGGAACGGGTGGGGGAGGTGGTTGGAGGAGGAATTCGTTCAATCCTTCGAAAATGCTTCGTGACAGGGGGGATTGTTTGAATCCCAACACTTTGGTGTTTTTGAGTTGTAGGAGCTTCTCGACTTCGGTGGAGGTGTAGTGTTGGACGACGGGAAGTGGAGCGACGCCGCGCTGCATCTCTCGACGGCTGTTTTCGGAAATGTCAGTAGTAACGAGTAGGAATTGCAGTTTCTTCCGATCGTGTTGCAATCGCTCCCGACCGACGACCAAGAGTCGAGCCTTGATCGCGAATGGAAAAAGGCGTTCTGCTGCAGGAATTCCCACCGGGTTTCCTGAGGTTACTTAGCCTTGGCTTTCTTAGCGGGCTTACGGGCTGCGCTCGCTGCTGGGGTCTTTGCTTTGACGGTGGCGGTTCCGTTGAGCTTTGTTTTCTTTGCGACGGCAGGTTTTGATGCCGCAGCAGTTTTAGGAGCGGGATCAACTTTTTTGTTGGCCGGTTTGGTGCCAGCGACAACGGGTGGCAGCAAGGTTGCTTTTTTAGCTTTAAGCAGGGCGCAAAAATCTTTTTGGCTGATGAGGGACAGGGGAGCGACCTTGTGATCGAGGTCCTGCATCACTTTATATTCCACCAATAATTTACCCACTTTGACAACGCGGATGAATCCGGATCCGACTTTCCACATTTGTCCTGTTATCAGCTCGATTTTCATGCAAACCACAGAATGACCTTTTTTGGCTCAGAATGCAAGCCTGTGGGGGATTTTTCTCAGTCCTCGGGAATCGGCATGGGTTTGATGGTGCCGTCGCTCAGTTCTGGCACGAGGGGGATGGTGTTACGAGCTAAGCAAATCTCCACGTCTTCCTTCAGTTCGGTGATGCGGAGGAGCCTGCGACCGTTGCGACACTGTCCTAGTGCCTCGAGCAGGTTGTCGGCGTGGCTGGTGTAAAATTGGCGGGCGATTTCTGCGGAGTCTGAGATCTGGTCGATCCCGTATAAATCCCACACCGCATCGGCCACGGCTCCCGCAGCAAGCGCATCCTCGGCGGCTGCTTCTTCACCGGTGCCACTGCAAACAAGGAGGAGGTGGGTGGGTTTGTTTTTTCTTAACCAAGTGACGACTGCACCGAGGTTTGGGAAGGAGGCGATGAGGACTTTCTGGGCTCCCGCACAGGCTCTAAGGGCGCGGGTGCCATTCGTGGTGGTGATGCCGATGGTGCGACCTTTCACTCGTTCTCGGGTGAATTCTCTGGGGGAATTGCCGAGATCAAATTCGATCCCGCCGGTCAGGTCTTTGCCGATGCGGAAGCCGTGCCGCTCGCCGGCTAGAAGGATTTCGGGATCCGCGTGTCGGAGTGCTACCGCCTCATGGATCTCGGCGACAGGGATCATGGCTGCAGCACCATGGTGCAACGCGGTGGTGATGGTTGTTGTGGCTCGCAGAATGTCGAATACGACACAAACTGTCTGGGAAAGGTCTGCTGTGCCAAGGCGGTCGAGTTCCCTCGGCGAGAGGAGGACTTCGAGTGGGCTAAACTTGTTCATTTAACTTCGGTCTGTCCGATTTTGGTTCGCATGTAGTGGAAGAGGTATTGTTGGGCATAGCCTGAGTGGGGGCCAAAATAAGTCTGAGTAAATCGCTGGAGTTGGCGGGCTGATGCACGGCGTTTGGGAAAGTATAATTGTTGAATCGCTTTGTAAATCCAGACATCCACCGGGAACGCCGTGGGGAACCCATAACCAAATAATAGCACGCAATCTGCGACCTTGGGACCGACCCCGGGAAGTGTCATCAATTGTTCTCGGGCCTCATTGATCGGAGCCTTTTCTAGGGCTGATAATTGGAGTTTGCCTTGGCTGATCCGGCGTGCGGCTTCGAGGAGGTAAGGGGCCCGGAACCCCAGTTTGCATTCGCGTAATTCTGATTCAGAGCATTCTGCTACGCGTTGGGGTGTTGGAAAATCGGATCGAGCAGGGAACCCAGC
>SXQI01000078.1 GCA_005793025.1 Verrucomicrobiales bacterium | reverse complement strand
GTTGAGGCGGAGGACTAGGCCTTGGATGCCACCGTCCCGAATGAGTAGGTTTGATCCTCGACCCAAAAGCATGACGGAGATCGAATGTTTTTGAGTAAATCCTAATAATCGACTCAACTCGATTTCGTTCGTTGGTTCGCAATAAAACTCAGCGGTGCCTCCCACGCGCAGAGTTGTTCGTTGGGCTAGCGGTTCGTCTTGACGGAGGATAGTGGTCTCCGAAACCAATTGCCTCAATTCGTTCAACACCGAGGGAGGAGCGGAATGAGTCATACCATTTCTCCTTCCCTTCGAAATTCTCGCCCAGTTTGAAGGATTTCCAATGGTTCATTGCATGGAATATCTCGCAGAATGCGGTCAGCAATAATTTTTGCCGAGTCACTCCGATGCCAATGTCCCAACGCTTTTTGGCATTCCATCCGCCGTGTCGTGTCTCTGACCAACTCTATGAGAGCGGGGAGAACGATCGATTCCGTGAGACTCTCTTGTGTAACCAACAAAGCAGCACCGGATTGAGTGACCTCTCTGGCGTTAAAGTATTGATGATTGTCGGCGGCAGCGGGGTAGGGGACTAGCAGGGCGGGGATTCGCAATGCGGCGAATTCTGCAATGGAAGAGGCACCAGCCCGGCTGATGGCAACCGTTGCCGCGCCCAACGCTAACTCCATTTCCGTCAGAAATGGATGAATCACAGCTCGCACACCACTAGTCCGATAGGCAGTTCTTACGAAGTCGAAATCTTGAGATCCGGTTAGGTGTAAAAATTGTAACTCGGGCAGAATTTCAGAAATCTTTGGTAACAAATTGACAACCGCGCGATTGATGCCGTGCGCTCCTTGACTGCCTCCCATGGTTAGGAGGACAGGTCGATCCGCATCCAGACCCAGAGCCATGCGGCATGCACCAGGATCGCTCTCTTGAAACTGGGATCGAACAGGAGTTCCCGCAACTTGAACCGATGCGTTGCCGAAGCGAGATGAGGTGCTCGCAAATCCAACAAATGTGTGATCGACCCAAGGTGCCAGCCATTTGTTGGCTCGACCGGGGATGGTGTTGGCTTCGTGCAAAAATGTCCTCGTCCCCCTTAGCCGCGCTGCGACGATCGGGGCCGCACTTGTGAACCCACCCATCGCGAGAACAGCACTTGGTTGGCTTTGTTTGAAATAGGTGCGAGCTAACTTGAGTGATTTTAAAAAACCTCGAAGAAACGCAATTTTGTTTTGATTGGCGAGTCCGACTGCGGGCCAAGCCTTGATTTCCATGTCCTGAGCACCACGGACCGCTTCTTGGTCCACCTCTTTTTCGGAGATCAGCAGAGCCATCCTGCATCCTCGGAATTGGAGCTCTTCGGCGACCGCTAGCCCCGGAAACAGGTGCCCACCCGTGCCACCGCAAGCTATGGCGATCGATGGGGGTTTAGTTGAGCCTTGGGTCATGCGGATAATTCGAAGCTACTGAGGGTAGGTTTATGGGAGGGGAGATTATCGGATTCGGATTCGTCATGGTCGGCTCCGCTCTGTGCAGCGATGTTAAAAAGAACCCCAACACAACTCAACATCATGAGTAGGCTCGAACCACCGTAGCTAATGAATGGCAGTGCCAACCCTTTGTTGGGGAGTGCACCAGTGACCACCCCAATGTTGATGAAGGCTTGGAGACTGATTAAGAAAGTGATTCCTGTGGCGAGCATGTATCCGAATGTGTCCCTAGCTCGCAGTGCTATAAAAACGCCACAAATCAGGATCACCAAAAACCCAGCAACCACTCCGACAGTTGCAACGAGACCGAGTTCTTCGCCTACAACCGAAAGGATGAAATCCGTATGGCCCTCTGGGACGAATCCTAGTTTTTGACGGCCATTACCTAAACCCAACCCTGTAGTGCCGCCTGATCCGAATGCCAACATCGCCTGCCAGCCTTGGTAGCCGGTTTTCGCGCGAGTCTCTTCTTGGTTAAGCCAGCTATGGATGCGGCTGCCCCGCACTGGGTCGTTCAGGAGTGAAAAGACGAACAACGCAAGGCCCAAGGTTCCAATGGGAATCAGGTGTCTTAGCTTGACTCCAGCAACCACGAGCATCACACCGCACACGGCAGCGATTAACGCGGAGGAACCTCGATCTGGCTCCACAAATATTAAACCAACTACGAGCCCAATGAACAGGCCGGGGATGATTAATCCCTTCCCGAACTTGGACATGTGGCGTTGAAATCGATCAGCATACGCTGCTAGCGCGATAATCAAGCAAAGCTTCGCGAGTTCGGAAGGTTGAAACAGGGCGAACCCGATGGAGAACCATCGGCGACTCCCTCCACGGCGAACGCCAATGCCGGGGATCAGGACCAAAATTAACAAAATGATCGCGATGGCCAACATGATCCACGCGAGCTTTTTGAAGAGTTGGTAGTCGATCCGAGCCAGAACCACCGCCGCGATCAGTCCCGCCCCGCACCAGATCGATTGCATCCGGAGGAGGTGGGTTCCCTCCTTTGCAGCGGCAGAGCTGTAGAGCATGACCATTCCCAGAGCGAGCAAGGAGCAAACGGTCAGTAGGAGGATGGTGGTGACGACTTTCAAGAACTAGGGACTTTTGACGACAGGGGTCGCTGCGAGAGGATCGCAGCAACCCCCATTGGGAAATGACTATTGATTTGAAGGAGCGACCGCAGGGACGGTTTTTTCCGCTTTGCTTGCAGGGATCTTCAGTTTCTGGTTGGCAAGGAGGCGGTTTGTTTTCATGTCGTTTGCATTACGGATTGCAGAGACAGTTGTCTGATATTTTTTGGCGATCGAGGTCAATGTTTCACCGGGTTTCACCACGTGAACAACTCCGCTTTCAACCGAATGGGATGGTGGTAAAACAACGGCTGGATCACCCGAAGGTGCTGCTACGGTTCCGGCCGGCGCAGTGGTTGCTTCGACGGGTGGGATGGAAATTTTTTGACCGATCTGAAGTTTTTTTGGATCTAAATTCGGATTGGCTTTCATCAGGGCGTTCAGGGAGACGCCGTTATCCTTGGCGATCTTACCGAGGAAATCGCCTTTTTGGATGGCGTATTCCTTGGAAACCGGGGGAGGTTGAATGTCGGGCGGGAGGTTCACGAGCGGCCCGCCGATTAGCGGCGCAGGCGCGGGAATCCCGTCAGGTTTTGGGATGCCGACAATGTTTGTGCTCACCACGGAGTTCGATCCTGTAGAGTACAGGTTGGTGCCGCTGTCAAAAGGCGGCAGGGTCAGGGTGTTCGTGTTGGTTTCTGTCACAGCAACTGGGTTGCTTGGTTTACAGCCTTGCATGAGCAGGAGGCCGAAGAATAGGACATGGACTCCTATGATGGAGGCGACCCAAATACGGACACTGCCGGCGCTTTTGAAAGCTTTCCGGCCAAGCGAACCTTCGGGACTGAGTGGGCTGGGATTGTTCATGGGTGGTGGCGAACGTTGTCGTTAGCAGTTAGTTTTTTTACTTTGGGGCTTGGGGTGATGTGAGGACTCTAAAGACCGCCCAGTACGTTTGTCCTCTACAAACGCGCTGGAAAGATTCATGGGTGGATAGTGACAGAAATGCATCTCAATTATGGGGTGAAGGTAACGTTTTTTCGCTCGATGCTCGGGTGGCTTTTTCACTCCAAAGTTCTACGGCTTGTCGGAACACTTCACCTCGATGTTGGTAATTCTGGAACATGTCAAAACTTGAGCAAGCAGGAGAAAGGAGAATGACGTCACCGGCGACCGCAACTTCCGCTGCATTACGAACGGCTTCTAGCAACGAATCGGTGAGGGTGCAAGGAGTAAACAAACTCCACGCAGCCCGAAGTTTTTCTCGGCTCTCCCCGAGTAGGAAAGTTCCTTTTACACGTCGAGCAAGTAGTGGGCAAAGGTCATGATAATCGAGGCCCTTATCTCGACCACCGGCGATCAGCCAAACGTTGGGTTCTCCACCCCGACCTTCCGAAATCGACTCGATTGCTTTGCGAACTGCATCGACGTTCATTCCCTTGGAATCGTTGATGAATGTCACACCGTTCACTTCCGCGACGAGTTCACAGCGGTGTGATCCGCCGGGATGTGATTTGAGTGCCTCGACCATCTCCTCCAACGGTAACCTAAGAACATGTCCGACGGCGAGTGCTGCCATTAAGTTCTCTGCTTGGTGCGGGCCTCGTAACAGGCAGTGATCTAAATCCAACAACGGGCCTGTCCAACCCGGGATTCGACTTACCAGAAGGCTTCGGTCGAGATAGAGGTCGGCATGGCGATTGGATGCACTGAAGGTAATTGTTTTAGATGGGACAGCGAGACCAAGGGATCGGATTTGTGCGAGGGCTTCACTTTGAATGATCGCCCAATCAAAAATCTGTTGATTCTGAAATACTCGTGTAATGGTTCGCACATAGTTCGCCATCCGATCATAGCGATCCATGTGGTCGGGTTTGAGATTCAGTAGCACCGCGACACTGGGGCGGAAATGTTCGACTTTTTCCAATTGGAATGAATTTACTTCCAGCGCGATAAAGTCCAGTTGTCGGGTTTGTTCCGTGAGGGCGCACATGGCATGTCCACTGCCCCCGGCGGTTGTAATCGTCCGATTCGCCGACCGCATCATGCGCTCGATGAGTTCAGCGGTTGTGGTTTTACCATTAGTGCCGGCAACGGCGATGCTTGGGCAAAAGTATTTTTGCGTCGCGAGCTCGAGGTCGCTGATCAATGGGCAGCCACGGAGAGCCAATTCTTGGACGATTGGCTCTGATTGGGAAATACTGTTGCTTAAGACTACCAAATCGATGGGTGCAAGCGCGATCGTGCTTTCGTCAGTGATGACAGTGACTCCGGCATTTTCCAATGAAACGAGTTCAGAGGTTGCGATGGGGAAGGAGGCACTATTGAACGCGAGAACTTTATTGCCGTTCGATATCAAGAGATGGCATGCGGCTTGGCCGCTAGCGTCCAAGCCGAGAACTAAGGCTGTTTTTGTTTGATCCACCATGCTTAACGGAGTTTCAGACTGCTGAGCGCGATCAACGCGCATAAGATGCAAAGGATATAAAAACGGGTGACTATTTGGGATTCATACCAACCCTTTTTTTCGAAATGGTGGTGAAGGGGAGCCATCAGGAACACGCGACGGCCGGTGCCAGTGCGGAGTCGGGTCCATTTGAACCAAGATTGTTGGATGAGCACCGAGGCTGCTTCGGCAACGAAAACGCCGCCCGCAATGAAAAGAATGAATGGTTGATGAATGAGCACCGCCATAATCCCCAACGCACCGCCGAGCGCGAGCGAGCCGGTGTCACCCATAAATATCTGAGCCGGATGGCAGTTAAACCAGAGGAAACCCAAACCAGCACCGATCATTGCAGCACAAATCACCGTCAGCTCACCCGCTCCCGCGACATAGGGCAATTGCAGGTAGGCTGCGATTTTGGCGTTGCCCGCGATATAGGTCAGGACTAGAAATACGACAGAAACAATCAAAGTACAACCAATAGCTAATCCATCAAGGCCATCCGTGAGGTTTACCGCGTTGGAACTCCCCACGATAGTTAAGGCACTCAAAATAATCCCCGCAGAAGCGAATCCGACTAGCAGAGGATGTTTGTAGAATGGAACCATGATCTCGGTCACGAGATGCCGGGTCTGGGGGAGGGAATACAAATAAAGGCCTATGAACGCAGCGAGAACTGTTTGAACTATCAATTTTACGGCTGACGTCGCTCCTGCATTGTTCTGCTTCGTAATCTTTGCGTAATCATCGTAAAAACCTAGCCCGGCG
>SXQI01000077.1 GCA_005793025.1 Verrucomicrobiales bacterium | reverse complement strand
CCTGACCAAGCGTTGAAGGTTTACGATGACCTAGTCAAGCCGAGCAATACTTCCATGCGGAGCAGCGAGGCTCACCAGTCTCGCGAGACATTACTCAAGAAATTTCCCAATCTTGTCAAACCGATCACAACACCGACGGCGAGTTTGACCAACGCTGCCCCGGTTAAGTAGACCTTGGTCGTGGTTTTTAAACTTCGGAATGAAAATTACCATTATCGGAACCGGCTATGTAGGGTTGGTAACCGGAGCTTGTTTTGCTCAGGTCGGCCACAAGGTGGTCTGCGTGGATTCCGATGCTGCTAAAGTAAAACTTTTGCAGGGCGGTGGCATCCCGATTTATGAACCCGGGCTGGAAGAAATGGTCAAGGAGAACGTGACCGCAGGTCGCCTTTCCTTCACGAATTTCATCAAAGATGGGGTGGAGAAATCGGACGTCATTTTTATCGCCGTCCCAACCCCGCCTCAAGCGGATGGATCTGTCGATCTCAGCTACATCGAAAGTGTCGCTAGGGATATCGCGGCGCACATGACGAGCTACAAAATCGTCGTCGATAAATCCACGGTGCCCGTCAAGACCGGTGAAAAAGTAGCTGAAACGATTAAACGATATTCCAAATCAAAGGTGGAATTCGACGTTGTTTCCAATCCAGAATTCCTCCGCGAAGGATTCGCGGTCGATGACCTCATGAAGCCTGACCGAGTGGTGATCGGTGTTCGATCCCAAAGACCCGTGCAGGCGATGAAGGCCGTCTACCAGCCTTTCGGTTCACCGATTATTGTCACCGACATTAACTCTGCCGAGTTAATCAAGCATGCGGCTAATTCATTTCTTGCCCTCAAGATTTCCTATATCAACGCGATTTCGGTGATCTGCGAGGCCTCCGGGGCAAACGTCCAAGAGGTTGCGGCGGGGATTGGAATGGATGCCAGGATCGGTCGAAGGTTTCTCGATGCCAGCCTCGGCTTCGGCGGTAGCTGCTTTCCTAAGGATCTGAGTGCGTTCATCAAAATCTCTGAAACACTGGGTTACGATTTTGGCCTCCTCAAGGAGGTTCAGCGAATCAATACCCAACAGATGGATCGATTCGTCAAAAAGATCACTGAAACCTTGTGGGTTCTGAAAGACAAGAAAATCGGGGTGCTGGGTCTTGCCTTCAAACAAAACACGGACGACGTCCGCATGTCGCCGGCGATCGACCTTTGCCAACGCCTTCTTAAAGACGGTGCTCACCTCCGCGTACATGACCCTCAGGCGATGGAAAAGGCGAAAGCTTTGCTCCCTAAAACCGTCACGTTCGTGAGTGACATGAACAAGGTTGCGGAAGGTTGTGATGCTTTGGTGATCGCGACAGAATGGCCTGTATTCAAACAACTAGATCTCGAACAGGCACGCAAATCCATGACCCACCCAATCTTGTTCGACGGCCGCAATTTGTTCGACGTTGCCGAGATGGAAAAGTTGGGATTTATCTACAAAAGCATCGGTCGCTAACTTGTCCACTCTTGCTTACAAAGCGTGTTCAAATGTAAGTCAGTTTCCTGTAATCCACCATTCGGGGTGTTGATGCAATTTTAGCAAAAGTTCCCGGTCAGCCTCTGGAAAGGTATAAGAACCCAATCCTGAAGGACTGACCCATGCGAACGCAGAGCAATCGACACATTGCAAATTGCCGCCTGTCCAAACGCATCGAAAAAAACTCAGCTGAATCGACTTCTCCGGATAGGTGTGTTTTACCTCGCCCAAAAGCTCGAAGACATCAACCTCAATCGCGAGTTCTTCGAGCAACTCCCGTTTTAACGCGCTCTCTGAACTTTCGCCCTGTTCGATCTTTCCTCCCGGAAATTCCCATAAACCTCCCAAATGACGATCTTCAGGTCTTTGAGTGATCAGGAGCTTCTTCTCGTGAAAAACAAGACCCGCCACGACCTGTAATACTTTCGTTGTCGATACCATCTAGATGCAAACTAAGTGAAGGGTAACGATAGGCCAAGCGTGCATCTCAAGCCTTGAGAACCCGTAACCAACAGGATGGATTCATCGTCTCATTGTTCGGGTTCAACCCTTTATTCAGAAACTTATGTCTGTATCATCACTCTCGCACCTTCTTCGTCCGGTGTTCTCGGTGAGCCTACTCTACCTAAGCTCAAATCTGGTGATCGCCCAAGGGGGAGTAGATGGCCCTACGAATCGCCCTAGGATGGCTCCCACACCCACCATCACAGCGGCCCAGACCACTGCCATCACAACAATGGATCAGGCAATTCGGGCACTCACAACTTCAGCAAGCCAAGCTAGGACTGCCGTTATCGAAGCGACCTACGCCAGTCCACACAACGCCGAAGATTTGCAGGCAAAACTTGTGGTCCAAACTCGTGCAGATCTCGCATTGGCGAATGCGAGAGCAACCCAGTTCAACAACCTCCAGAAGAGTGCCAACAAGCTAAATCCCGACCAAGTAAGCATGCTAGCAGAGAGGGCCAGACGTGCTGAGATTACTGGTGACCAAGGTGGAAGGAATCAAGATAGACCTCTCGTCGGCCAATTCGATACGGACAAGGATGGTCGCCTCAACACGGTCGAACGCGGTCGGGCGGTGGAGTTCATCAAATCTAATCCATCACCACAGCGTGGCCCGGGTGTACCCGGCGGCCCAGGCGGACGGCGTGGGAACCGGCCACCCTCAACTACCGGCGTGAAAGTTACCAAGGCAGAGGTCAAAAGCTATCCAAACGCTGCACTCTACGATTCATCGGTGCTTCGAACCTTTTTCATCGAATTCGAGAATCCGAAATGGGAGGCAGAGCTCGTATCTTTCAACAACACGGACGTAGAAGTCCCGGCCAAAGTCACCGTGGACGGAAAAGAATACCCAGACGTCGGTGTTCATTTTCGGGGTAACTCTTCATTTGGTGTTGGTGACGGCTACAAGAGATCCCTGAATCTAAGCTTCGATTATATTCACGGGAAGCAGGAGATCCTTGGTTATCGCACGTTAAATTTTTTGAATGCGAATGATGACCCGACGTTTCTTCGGACCGTGTTATCCATGGAAATCGCACGACAATACATCCCTGCCCCGAAAGCAAACCTAGTTCGAGTCGTGATCAACGGGGAGAATTGGGGGATTTATGCGAACGCTCAACAGTTCGACAAAGATTTCCTCAGAGATCACTTTAAAACCACTCAAGGTACAAGGTTTAAAGTGCCTCAAGGGGGTGGCGGAGGGATCGGCGCGTTCAGCTTCGTGGATCAGGATGCGAACAGCTACCGAACGGTTTTCCAGATCAAATCGAAGGATCAACCAGCGGTTTGGACATCCTTAATCGAACTGGCTAAAACGTTGAAACAAACACCCACCGCAGAATTGGAGGCGGCTCTTGCTCCCATGCTCGATATTGACGGATTTTTGCGGTTCCTCGCACTCGACAATGCCATGGCGAACGGCGATGGATTTTATAACAGGGGTGCTGATTACTCCCTCTTTCTTGACCCAAAAGGCCTGTTCCACCTGACGTTTCATGACGCTAACGAGATGTTTAGTTCTGGCGGCGGTGGGGGCGGACCCGGTGGAGGCAGACGAGGTCCTGCCGCTGGTGGCGGGACCTCGCTCGATCCTTTGGCTGCCCAAAACGACACCGACAAACCCATCATTTCTCAAATCCTAGCCGTGCCATCATTACGCGCTAAATACCTTGGTTACATCCGTGAAATCGCAGAAAAATCTTTCGAGTGGAAAAGGCTAGGACCGGTCGTAAAAGGTTACCGCGAATTGATCAGAGAAGAGGTGGCACGCGACACCCACAAACTTTTTGATACTGATCAATTCTTGACTGGAACATCCGATGAACCTGCCGAGAACAGTTTGCGTAACTTTTTCGATCGAAGACGCGCCTTCCTGATGAAATGGTCGGAGTCGGACGCGAGCCGCACGAAAGAGAACCTTTGAGAACGATCATCCACCCCACTCAGTCCACGGTGACCTTCAAGCGATCGTGAGCAAACCAAATTCCGGGAGGCATTTCGGCTTGGTCGATGTCATGGTCATATTCGTGAGTCAGGTGGGTCAGGTAAGTTTCTTTTGCACCAATTCGTCGAGCCATCGTGAGAGCCTCGTCCAAGCACATGTGGGTGGGATGAGGTTCCCTTCGGAGTGCATCTAGGACGACCACCGGAACTCCTTCAATCAGGCGAAGAACCGACTCAGGAATTGTCTTACAATCACTGAGGTAGGCGAACTTTGATTCACTGCCTTGTGAAAAAAGAAAACCGAGAGTGGTCATGGATCCGTGCGGCAACGGAAGCGGGGTGATGGTGAGATCTCCGATGGAAAAGACTCCTTGGATCACATGGGGATCAGGATGGAAATACCCCCTAGGAATCGGACGCCCGTCGAACGCATAAATAAAAATCCGGCGAAGATCCTCCATCGTTGCTGCACTCGCGTAAACGGGGATTGAACCATTTTTTATATCACAAAAACGGCGACAATCATCAAGACCCATCACATGATCCGCATGGGAATGAGTAATCAAGACTGCATCCAGTCGGTTGATTTTTTCGCGAAGGATTTGGAGTCGAAACTCGGGTGTGGTATCGACAACCAATTGAACGGTTGAAGTCCGAACGAAGATCGACGACCGGGTCCGATGGTTTTTGGTGTTGGCCAGAAACGCTTCACTGTAATCCCAACCGATAATTGGAACCCCTTGTGAGGTGCCGGAGCCTAAAAAAGTAAATTCAACCGCCATGAGTGATATTGATTCGATTGTGATTCATCGTCTCCATGTATCTTAGAAAGGTCGGATCGCAAATTCTCTTTGCCAAGAATAGCACACAGGCCACAATCAGGATCAACGTTTTTTGCCATGCTGATTTCGTTACGGATCAAGAATCTCGCACTCGCCTCGGATTTAACAGTCGAACTCGGCCCCGGTTATAACGCTGTCACGGGCGAAACGGGTGCTGGAAAATCGTTGCTCATCGGGGGACTGAATCTTGTTTTGGGAGAGCGAGCAGATAGGACGTTAATCCGTGCCGGAGCCGAGGCATGCTCAGTCGAGGCTTCGTTCGATGTGTCGCGGGTCCTCGGATCTGTAACACCGTTACTAGCCGAGAACGGACTCGAACCCTGCGAGGATGGGATTTTATTTGTTAAACGCACTCTGACTTCCAACGGGGTGAACCGCCAGTTTGTGAACGGCTCCCCAACGACCCTTGGAACGCTGGCAGCCATTGGATCATTGCTTGTCGATATTCATGGGCCGCACGACCACCAATCGTTACTGCACCCGGCTCAGCAACTTGCAATCCTCGATTCTTTCGGCGATCTCCATACTCAACGGGCGATTGTGGCCGCATTGGCGAAAGAGTTGGACTCAATCGAGGCAGCTAAAACTGCCTTGGACATCGACGAAAACACTTATCGTCAACAGTTGGATCTGCTTCGCTTTCAGGCATCAGAAATCGAGACCGCCAAGCTGCGACCTGATGAGGAATCCGAGATTGAGGTTGAGTATCGGCGAACCAAAAATTCCGTGCGGTTGGTTGAACTCGCTCAAAATGGGCTAAGCATACTCGATGCCGAGGAGTATTCATTGCTCAATCAAATGGGAGCTTTGGGGAAGGTGGTGCTGGATCTCCATAAACTCGATTCTGGAACTGACCACATGGTGGAGATCCACCAGCAAACGATGGATCAAATCGCCGAACTTCGAGACGAACTCTCCGCCTACGCTGACAAGCTGGAAATCGATCCAGCCCGCGTGGCAGAGATCGAGGATCGACAAACTTTGATTCAAAGCCTGAAAAGGAAATACGGTTCCAGCCTAGTAGATGTTTTGGAATTCGGTATTCAAGCTAGATTAAAACTCGCCGCACTTGAGAAAAGGGAGTTGGAGATTGAAAGGCTCAACGAAGAGCGTTCAAAAGTCTCCCTATCGCTCACCAAAGCCGCCAAAACGCTCTCGATTGCTCGCACCAAAATCCTCCAGAAACTCAATCTTAGCATTATTCAGCAATTGCAAGACCTTGGGTTCAAGCAGGCTCATTTTGACGTAACCCTAGCTCCCTCCCCACTCTCCCAGTCCGGGGCTGACGCAGTGGAGTTCTTGTTTGCACCAAATCCAGGTGAACCTCCACAACCCTTGCGTGCGATCGCCTCATCGGGGGAAATGGCTCGCGTCATGCTGGCCATAAAAACCGTGCTTGCAGTCGAAGATCAAATCCCGCTCCTAGTTTTCGATGAAGTGGATGCGAACGTCGGAGGCGAGACAGCAAGAGTAGTCGGTCAGAAAATGGACACAATCGGAAGACAGCGGCAAGTGCTGTGCATCACCCATCTACCCCCAGTCGCCGCAGTTGCTGGTCAACATTTCGTGGTAGAAAAAGAGATTAAAGACGGACGAACCATTTCAAAAATAACTCGACTGGATCCCGACCAGCGGATCACAGAACTGGCTCGAATGCTGGGTGGACAAACCTCGGCCGCACGCCAACACGCCGAGGAAATGTTACAATCCCGTTAGGGGCTGGTTGTGGTTTGAGCAATTGCTCAGGTGCGTGTCTCCCGAGAACCCGTTTTGACGCAACGCTTCATAAAGAACGATCGCGACACAATTAGAGAGATTCAACGATCGAGCCTCCAAGTTCATCATAGGAATTCGGATCCACCGCTTGGAGTATTCTTGAAGCAATGGTTTAGGTAAACCAGCGGTCTCCCTCCCAAATACTAAATAATCATCTGCTCCAAAACTGACCTCGTTGTAAGATTGCGGCCCATCTGACTCCACCAACCAAAGCCGCGCATCCGGCCCGATCGAAGCGGCGAACGACTGCCAATCCTGCCACCGCTTCCACTGAACCTGTTGCCAATAGTCCATTCCTGCCCGTTTGAGTGTCTTATCATCTAGTTGAAACCCAAGCGGTTCGATCAGGTGGAGCGATGTCCTCGTCGCGGCACAAATCCGTGCAATGTTACCCGTATTGGGAGCGATTTCTGGAGCCACAACGACGATATGCACTTTTATTCTCCTTCCATCTCAAGTTCGGTTGTCTGCGAATCCTTACGCTTTTTGTTGTAATAAACTTTCCAGAGAACCAGTCCCTGAGCAGGTGCGGTCATCCCTGCCACACGCCGATCCTCGCTCGCAATCATCGTGGTGATATCCTGAGGAGCAAATTTGCCTTGTCCGATCTGCACGAGGGTGCCGACAAGCCCTCGGCACATTTTGTAGAGAAACCCATCGCCTTCAATCACAAAGGTCAACATTGATCCCGTTTTTTGGATAGAGCATCGGGTCAATGTGCGGATTGTATTCTTTTTGCGGTAGGGAGTATTAACGGCAAACCCACGAAAATCGTGCTTTCCGACCAGTAATTCGGCTGCTTCTTTCATCGCCTCCAAATTAAGGTTCTTCGGAACGTGCCAAGATGTCCCACGCCACAGGGGGTGATGGCATGGATGAGTCCACACGCAGTAACGATACTGCTTCCCAGATGCCGAAAACCGTGCGTGGAATTTCTGAGGTGCAACGCTCGCTTCCATGATCCTAATGTCCTCGGGAAGGTGTGCATTGATGGCTAGTAAAAGTTTTCCGGGACCCATTTGTCGTCCCGTCCGCTGGAGATCCAAATGTGCTACCATCCCGACTGCATGAACTCCTGTATCCGTTCTACTGGAACTGTGAACCTGGACTTCAAAACCAAAAACTTTCTGAAACGCTTGCTGGATTCGTTCTTGGACCCCTACCCCCACTCGTTGCCATTGCCATCCCTGATACGCCGAACCGTCGAATGCGATTTTCAAACGAAGTCGGGTAGTTTTCTCGGACACTTCAGTGCCATCCCCCTTCCCCATTGAGGAAAGATTTGGGGTTAAGGATACGACTGGATTGACTTTTTTTTGGCGCATAGTCACCCAGTTACAACGACTGCCGATCCAAATAACTTTGCAACAGGATCGCTGCCGCCATCCCGTCGACCTTGCCCTTCCGTGCATGTTTTTTTGTTCCCGCCTCAGCCATGAATCGGTTGGCCTGAGTCGAGGTGAGGCGCTCATCCCACATCTTGATTGGTAAAACAATGGCTTCCTTCAGCACTGCAGCGAACTCCTGCACTTTGAGCGCTGCGGGACCATACGAACCATCCATGTTCCGAGGCATTCCTATCAAAACCTGTTGGACCTCTTTTTCCTTAAGTAACACCTTCAGTTGGGCGAGGAAATCAGAGAATGGTTCTGCCGGAATAAACGCCAATGGATGCGCAATCATGCCAAGCTCGTCGCTCAACGCGATTCCCATCCGAACAGTTCCATGGTCGATAGCCAAGATTCTCATACATCGTTATCACTCATCCCGAGCACTCAGAGGGTTGCCATCACTTTTTCGACGGCGCGTAAGGTTTGATCAATCTCCTCCGATCCATGGGCTGTGGAAATAAACCCTGCTTCAAATTGTGATGGAGCCAAATACACACCTTCATGCAACAGCCCGTGGAAAAACTTCGCGAACCGTGCCCGATCACTCCTGAGTGCATCCTCGAGGTTCCAAACCGGACCCTCGGTAAAGTAGCCACAAAACATGGAACCCACTCGGTTGAAGGCAACAGGCACATTCGCTCGCGCGGCAATCTCTCTCATTCCTTTCTCCAATTGAGCCCCCGATTCGTCCAACCGCTGATAAGTCTCGGTGGATAACAGCCGGAGTGAGGCGAGGCCAGCCGCCATAGCGAGCGGATTACCGCTCAAGGTTCCGGCTTGATACACAGGACCCAACGGCGCGAGGTGGTCCATAATTTCTCGACGCCCTCCAAACGCTCCTACGGGTAACCCACCACCGATCACTTTGCCAAAACAGCTCAAATCCGGCTTGATCCCGTAAAGTTCCTGAGCCCCACCTCGGGCGAGTCTGAACCCAGTCATTACCTCGTCAAAAATCAACAACACATCCTGCTCTGTCGTAATGCGCCGCAAGAATTCCAGAAAACCGGGGCGAGGTGGGTAAAGCCCTGCATTCCCGGGGACTGGTTCTAGGATGATACCCGCGACCTGCCCCCGGTTGGCGTCCAACGTCCTGCGGACTGCTTCCTCATCGTTAAACGGAACGACTACGGTATGCTCGACGAACGCGGCCGGAACCCCTGCAGAATCGGGGTGACCAAACGTCAATGCGCCAGAACCCGCCTTAACCAACAGCGAATCCACATGGCCATGGTAGCAACCATCAAACTTGATGATCTTGTCACGTTTGGTAAACCCACGCGCCAACCGGATCGCCGACATGACGGCTTCGGTTCCTGAGTTGCATAATCGGACTTTCTCAATCGAGGGCACCGCATTCACGATCCACTGAGCCATCTCCACCTCGAGCGGATTGGGAATCCCAAAGCTTGTCCCCTGCTCTGCCGCTTCTCGGATCGCCTCGACGATCTGCGGAGGAGCATGGCCATGGATCGCTGGACCCCAAGTCCCTACATAGTCAATGTATTCATTCCCATCGGCATCCCAAATCTTTGCACCCTTAGCACGAACTGCAAAAAACGGTTCACCACCCACCGCACGGAAAGCACGAACGGGCGAATTAACACCTCCAGGGATCAAACCTAAGGCGGTGGCGAATAGTTCTCGAGATCGTCCGTTCTTCATCGTCCCACAATTTTAACCACCCAACCAGCGGCGTGCAAGGTAGACCCTTATCCTCGGGAAAGCCAATAGGTGGCAAATAGAGGTTTTAAGTCCCAAAAATTGATGAAATATCGGTTGACTTTTTGAAAACAGCCACACAGGATCGGTCTGTATCCAACAAACATTTCCACTGCAGCACCCTGCCGGGGCTTCGGGGAAGGAGCATTTATTATGATTCAAAACGCACAAAAAATCTGCCGAACACTCATCTTGTTCTGCATGCTGTTGTCGGTGACCACTGCCTTGCGAGCGAAAGTTCTCGATAACTTCGATGATAACACAAAACAAGACTGGGCCGATTTTACGTTTATTCCAGGCCTCGGATTGCCAGTCGAGACAGGTGGCCAATTCAAATTTACCCTGCCCCCAGTCGGCCGATCGATTTTTGTCGCCAGCACCAAGTCCTCGCAGACGTTTACTGTTGAAAACGGCAAAACCGTGGAGTTCCGCGTGGATCTTGTTTATGGAAAAGGTCAAGATTCCTTCGCTGTTCTCGCGTTCATCCCCAAATCATCTACCCCGAGCAGCTTGGGTGGCTACGGATTCGCCAAGTCCACCTCCGATATCTTGGTTACCAAAGGAATTGGAAAATATTTTTATGCTGAAAACCCTGCCGAGCCGCTGAAAAATGACAATGTCACCATGGTGCTCTCGCTGACGGGACAGGGTGCGGACGTTCTGATTAACGCCAAGCTGTTGGATAAAGACGACGGGAACAAAGTTATTTTTGAAAAGACGTTCTTAGATACCCCAGCTGCCGACGTTTTAGCAGATGGTGCAGATAGCCCCGCCGCACCTTGGTCCGGGGTCGGAAATTTCGTGCTCTACTGTTATGAGGATGACGGAAAAACTCAGGATTCCTACGAGGTAATCTTTGACAATGCAGAAACCTTCGTCGTGGAAAACACGATTCTGGACGATTTTGATGACAACTCCAAGCAGAGCTGGAGCGACTTTACTTTCATCCCTGGATTCGGTTTGCCCACTGAATCGAACGGTCAGTTCAACTTCAACCTCCCACCCGCCGGACGAGCCTTATTCGTTGCCAGCACGAAGACCTCCAAGACCTACACCGTTGCTGAAGGAGAAAAAGTAGAGTTCAGCGTCGATTTGGTTGATGGAAATGGCAAGGACTCATTTGGGGTTCTTGCATTCATTCCCACCGGTTCTTCTGCAAGTTCATTGGCGGGGTATGGTCTAGCAAAGTCCACGACCGACATTCTGATCACAAAGGGAATTGGTAAATATTTCTACGCAGAGAACCCTGCGGAACCAATCCTAAACTCCAACGTGATCCTCAAGCTTACCTTGATTGGAAAGGACGGCAGCGTTTTGATTAACGGGCAGGTCATTGATAAAGCCACTGGAGCCATCCTTTTCGATAAGACTTTTGTGGATTCTCCCGCTGCCGATGTTTTGGCCGACGGGGCGGACAGCCCAGCTGCGCCGTTCCTTGGTGCGGGTAACTTCGTCCTCTATTGTTACGAGGATTTTGATAAGAACGCTCCGAATGAAGTTTACACCGTAATCTTCGATAACGCGAAGGTCTCGGCACCTCCTGTGGTGGCGAATACGGCACCGATCATCAGTGAAGTTTTGCCAGCAACATCCTCTGCCTTTTTGCCAATATCCAGCCAGATTTCGTTCAAGGTGGCCGATGATCAGAATTTGGTTAACGACAAGATATCCGTCGTGTTGAACGGGACGACCTACACCATCGCAAATGGTCTGACAGTCACGGGCACAGGAAAGACTCTCACTGCAACGTTGGGAGGGTTGGTCACCCAAACTTCTTACACCGCAACCGCAAAAGTCACCGACAGCGAAGGCGCCAACACTGCGGTGACCACCTATTTTGATACCTTCGAGGAATCCAGCCTTGTGGTTGAAATTGAGGATTTCAACTTCGGTTTCGGTCAATTCTTCGATAATCCGTTGCCGATTGCTGAAGGAACCGGCCCCACTGCGGATGCGTTTGCGAATCAGATTGGCTCTCCCGATGTTGATTACACCGACACCCGTGGTGATTATCGGGACGTTCTCTACCGTCCCGATGATCATGTGAGGATGCAACATTCATTGGATGTTCCTCGTGGGAAGCATACGGCTGCTGGAGGATCCGCAGCCGGGGTCTACGATTACGATGTCGGAGATATTGTTGCCAATGAGTGGATGAACTATACTCGGACGTTCGCTGCCGGCAGTTACCAAGTTTACCTGCGGGAGTCCGTGGTCAATATCCCTCAGGTTCAGGCTATTCTCGAGCTGGTGACTAGCGATGCAACACAATCGGGACAGTCGACGAAGAGACTTGGATCGTTTAGTGCCAGCACGAGCGGCTATCAGTTCCGCAACATCCCGCTCACCGACGCCATCGGGCAAAACAAGGTAATCCTTCGCTTAGCGGGCCCAACAACACTGAGGTTGACCCAGGACACTTCGGAACCTGGAGATGGTGCCATTTACCAAAACTACTTGATCTTCATCCCGGTTGCAGATCCAGGCTTGCAACGGCCAACGGTTGAAAACGTCAGCCCAATCGCTGGGTCAATCGTTACATCCGTGAGTCCAGATATCTCAGCACTCATTTTCCATCGAGACACAGCGGTCAAAAATGGTTCCGTTGTTTTGAGCGTCAATGGCAGTCCAGTCAATGCGACCGTCCACCACTCGGTATCCTCCACCATGGTTTCCTATAAGCTCCCAAACAACACATCGACCGCCGCTCCTGTCGTAGTGACCTTGGCTTACTCGGATACCTTGAATGTTTCTCAGACCAGCTCTTGGAGCTTTACCCTCGACTATCAGGTTCTGAATGAAAACAAACGGGTCGAGGGAACGGGATCACAGCCCGGATTCAATGCTCGCTTGGTGCAGGCCCCTATCGGACCTCATCTCGAAAACTCGTTGCTGAGAGCAGATGCCCAACTCGCACCCAATTCCAGCATTCCCGCCTTCATCTCCAACGAATTCACCGTCGATGTGCTTAATTTCAGTGATCGGACCGAAACCGATCAAGGGAACTTTGTGCGCGATTTGATGGTGCCGGGTCT
>SXQI01000076.1 GCA_005793025.1 Verrucomicrobiales bacterium | reverse complement strand
TCCTTTGACATCATGTGCAGATTCGGGTTTAGGACTAACCTTGGGCATTGAACTCGCTCCGCTTTCCTACCGCCCATTTTTATTAAGCGAAGCTCAAATTCGCTTACACAATTTTCGCGAGTAATTCGTCATTCGTTTTGTGTTTCTTGAGTGCGGCGGTCAACGTTTCCATTGCTTCGACTGGGTTGAGATCCACCATCATCCGTCTCAGTTTTCGAATCGGTTCGAGATTCTGTGGCGCGAAGAGTTTCTCCTCTTTGCGGGTTCCACTCTTTGGAATGTCGATTGCTGGATACAAACGGCGCTCAGCGAGTTTGCGATCCAAAATCAGTTCCATATTGCCCGTGCCCTTGAACTCCTGAAAAATAAGTTCATCCATTCGCGAACCCGTGTCGATCAGGGCGGTGGCGATAATAGTCATGGAACCGCCTTCCTCTACTTTGCGAGCTGCGGCGAACATTTTGCGCGGGATTTCCAATGCGCGCGCGTCCACACCACCGGTCATCGTGCGTCCGGATCCACCATGAACACTGTTGTAAGCGCGGGCAACGCGGGTAATAGAATCGAGCAAAACAAATACGTCTTTACCCGACTCGACGATTCGTCGGCAACGTTCGATCATGAATCGGGACAAGCGAACATGCGTTTCCAAATCTTGATCATTGCTGGAGGCAACCACCTCAGCCTTAACCGATCGTTGAAAATCAGTAACTTCTTCGGGTCTCTCGTCAATCAGCAACACCAAGACGTGGACATCGGGATGGTTTTGCTGCACTGCATTCGCGATGAGTTTCAGGATGGTAGTTTTGCCAGTTCGGGGCGGCGCGACAATCAATCCACGAGTCCCGCGACCGATCGGAGTCACGAGATCAATAATGCGGGTTTCAATAATGTCTGGCGTCGTTTCTAGACGAAACTTTTCAAATGGATCGATGGTAGTGAGGTTCTCAAATCGAACCGATTTGGTGAAATCGTTGAACAGCAACCCATTAACCTTCTCCACTTCACGTAATTGAGGACTCGTTCCGCGATGGGGAGGGATTGTGGTGCCTTCTACGAGGCAACCTTCTCTGAGGAAACATCGCTTGATCGTGTCAGGAGTGACAAAAATATCGGTTGGCTTGGGTTGAAAACGGTGTTGGGACGACCGGAGGAATCCGAAGCCCTTCTCGGAAATTTCAAGATACCCTGATCCCGGTTCAGTTACGACCGGAGTTTGATTCGCATTCTGTTTCATTATTCTCTGTCCGAAGGATCTCCCCTAGGCTTAGCCCTGTGACTAAATTGAAGTTTAGAATTGGGAACACCGAAAGCACGCAAGGGTAATTGGAATTTCCAAGCCGAAGTCCTCTCGGTCGAGACCTGTGACCCCGTTTGAATACTATTTCCAGCGCGGAAGTGCAACTGGTTTCTCTACGATTTTTTTACCAGTAACCGTAACACCCATCTGCTCCCCAAATTTGCGAACCTCGGTATCGACGCATTGTATCGATATTCTTCCAAGCAACAGATCCATCGAGGAGGCCGACATTTCCGCCTTTGGCTCCAAGGTCGACGGGTCGTTGGTCAAATGCTGCAGGGTGGTTGTCAAAGTAGTCATTCTCCGCAATGAAAGGACCCCGCGCCGTGTGCGGAGCGAGGATTCGTTGGTATGCAGGGGAATCAACATTCAGATCCGCGACCAGAACCAGCGCGGGTCCATCTGAAGATCTCTTCGGTGAGATCCATGTGTTGGTGACTCCATCAATTAGTTCCCATGGGGTGTTTCCATGGCCGCCGAGATAATGGTAACCGATGGCGATACCGTAATCGGGGTGATTCCGCCAATCAGGACGACGCAGCCAATTACGAAGGTTCGGGCAGTCGAATGATTTTAAATCCTTCGAGTAACTCAGCAAGTTCGATTGTGTTTGGGTGGAGAATACCGGTGTGTGGGTATCTTTTTGATCCGCCTTATCCGTACCTCCCCGAGGTAATTCATCGTCATTATCTAAAGCGTAGATTTGTGCTGCTAAAATAAACTGCCGTGTATTGTTCAGACAGGCAGTGCGGTTGGCTCGTTCCTTCGCACCTGCAAGTGCCGGGAGCAGCATGCCTGCCAATATAGCAATGATCGCGATCACCACCAAAAGTTCAATCAATGTGAACCCTGCATTCACCTGACGTCGTGCTAGCGATCGTGGATAATCAACAACTCTGTGCATCATGGGGTGATAATGCGTTCGCGGACACGGATGAATCGGTTGGTTGCCGACAGTACCAGAGGCACTTCCGATTGGAGTTTGCCGTCGTTCGAGGTGAATATGGAATCCAGCGGAGTCCATTGGTTAGTTCCTGCCAACCCCGTCGTGGATGACAATTCAATCCGCCCAACCGCCTCGGGATCCAATGGTAACCCGTTTTGAGCAACAACCTGAATTCTGAGGTGAGTTTTGGAGGGTAACAAATCAACATTCATTTTAAGGATTGGAAGGGGAAGGGGAGCAGCAGCTACGTCGAGGGCAACAATCTGGTTGTTGCTTCTGGCGTAAATTCGTCCATTCGAAAACGCCGGATGATTCCAAGAAGTTCCGCTCAATGCTTGATATCGAGCAATTTCCGTATAATTCGTAGGGTTAGGCTCAATCAGCACGAGTTCCCCACTCTCTCTGAGAACCAAGAGTTTCCCCCCGACTTTAATAATAGAAGCAAAACCTGGGCTCCCAGAACCCACCGTGCTGGTGATCCAGCGATTGGTGCGGCCTTCCAAGCTGAAGCAGGCTAAACTGTGAGAACTTTTCTCCACGATGCCATAGAGGTATCCCCCATGGTGGACCGGTGTGGCCCAATGGTTTTGGTATGCACTATTGGCACCCGTGTAATTTGCTTGCCCGGCTGAAAACGTCGAGCCAGAGCGCGTGACGCGTGCTGTCCACGCACCTTTTGCATAAGCGCAGGATCCGTAGATATAGTCGTCGGCAATGATCGGTGTTGAAGCGGTGGACGTGCTAGAAGGTGTGAAATTATAACGCCAAAGCACTGCCCCTGTTGATGGAGTAACTCCCACCAACCCCTTCAGCGTCTGGAAGACCACTTGAGGGGTTCCGGCAATTGTCGCATACACCGGCGTCGCGTGGGTCATCGTGTCTGTCTGCCCTTTCCACACGGTGACACCATCGGATTTTCGTAATGCCATTAATGTTTGATTTGCTACGTTAGAATTAACGTAAATCAGATCCCCAACGATCAATGGCGATGCTGCGTTTTGCCAGGGAATGACTTTTGTTCCTGGAAACTCATTGATGAAATCACGACTCCAAACCACCGCGCCATTGGAGGTTCGAAGACAAAAAAGCCGCAGGTAAGAGTTGTAAACGTAGACAAATTCACCATCCACGGAGGGAGTTGATCGAGGTCCATCTGTGCTTCCTGTTCCGCCGTCGGGGTATGAGGCCGCGTCCAGAAAAGTGGCCCACAACTCCGCCCCTGTCCCTGCATCGAGAGCAATGCAAAACTCACTCGAAGCATTCATGAACAGGCGGTTACCTTGAGTAAAAGCCTTACCACCTGCCAGAGTGATGCTACTCCAAGCTGGGTTGATGGATTTCTTCCAAACAATCGTAGGAGGTTTTTGGGCCCAATTCGTTCGAATCAATTCACTGCTCGAACCGTCATGGTTGAGTCCACGATACTGTGGCCAATCTGCTCCCCAAACAGTCGAAGCAAGATATGCAACAGCGAACAGAATTCCTGTTCCACTGAGTGACAAAAGGGATTGCATCACAGGCGAACGCATACTAAGCGATTTCGATTCAATTAAAAACCAACGCAACCGGAACATCCTACCGCCTTCCCTTGGCGGTTCCGGGCTAAAACATTGCAATGACAGCGAATGCTCGAAAGTCAGATGTTAAGCCTGACAAAGCAAGTGCCATGCCAAATCATTCGTTCACATTGACTGAAATCCCCGGAAAACCCCCGTCTTATTGAAACATTTTAAGGAGACGGTAGATTAGGTAGGCAGTGGCACCGCTTACAGGAATTGTTAAAAACCAAGCCCAGAGAATTCGTTCAACTACCCCCCATTTGATTGCGTTGAGCCGCTTTGCAGCCCCAACCCCCATAATTGAGGAAGAAATGACATGGGTTGTGGAGACTGGGATGCCGAAGTGGGATGCTAACCAGATCACGCTAGCCGAGCTCGTTTCAGCAGCAAAACCGTTGATCGGGTGGAGTTTAACCATTTTATGACCAAGGGTTTTAATAATGCGCCAACCACCTGCGGCAGTCCCAGCTGCCATTGTGATTGCGCAGACTATTTTGATCCACATCGCGATTTCCAGACCTTTACCCGGTGCGGGCTCCGTTAATCTGAGAAATGTGAGCCAATTGGGCAGGTTATCGAACACGCCAGATTTAGTCCCAACAACGAGGGTGAGTGCGATGATGCCCATGGTTTTTTGGGCGTCGTTCGTCCCGTGCATTACTCCCATGGCACCAGCACTAATAATCTGGGCACTCCCAAAAAACATATTAATGAGACTAGGTTTCAGTTTCAAAAAAGCCATGTATAGCAAAGCCATCACCGCGAAACCTATGGCAAAACCTAATAGCGGGGAGCTTATCATGGGGATAATTACTTTCCACAATACTCCTTTGCCGTTGTACCAATGGTCGATTGCAGGTTGAGACCAAATAATGGAGGACCAATTACCGTTCGCGGCGGCGAGCGTCGCTCCGCAGAGTCCACCGATCAAGGCATGGCTGGAGCTGGATGGGATCCCAAACCACCAAGTAATTAAGTTCCATAGGATCGCACCCAACAGCGCACACATTAGAACTTGGGAATCGACCCACTTCACATCAACGAGACCCGAAGCAATTGTTTTTGCGACCGCAGTGCCTATCAGAGCTCCCACCAAGTTGGTTATCGATGCTAGGAAGATCGCCTGCTTAGGTGTCAGCACCTTGGTGGATACCACGGTGGCAATCGAATTCGCGGTGTCGTGGAATCCGTTGATGTATTCGAACACCAACGCGACGATCACCACAGTCAGGATCAGTGTCATGATCGATTAGGAGTTTTTCAACACGATGTGTGAGATCACGTTACCCGCGTCGCGACAACGGTCAGCAACTTTCTCGAGCAATTCGAAGAGATCCTTGAGGAATACAACCTGCACCGAATCCGAATTCGAGTTGTAAAGGTTCTTGAGGAGTTCCAACATCAATTTGTCCGCTTCTCCTTCCAGCACCTGGAGTCGGTCATTGTGAGTCTTGATCTTCTCCAAATTATCCCCAGCTCGCATTGCTTGAAGCATCGTCAGCAAGGTTTGGGTTGATTTGTCTAGGATGATCGTTTGGCGAGTGAGATCTACAGACGCCAACAAATGGGGAGCTAAGAGTATCCGCTCGGCAATTTTCTCAACCGTCTTGGGGATTTTGTAGAGGCTAACAGAAAGGGCCTCGATGTCCTCGCGCTCTAGGGCTGTGACAAACGTCGTACAGAGGGCTTCACTGATTTCGTCCGCGATTCGCTTTTCTTTGCGGCGAGAGAGGATAAATTCATCCAACGTTTTCAGACGGTCGGGATTCTCCAAGAACTTAGAAAGGGCCTGAACACTAGTGCAGGCTTCTCTCGCACTCGCTTCGAGGAGGTCAAAAAACTGATCTTTTTTACCGAGTATCTGTTGCAGATTGAACATAGGTGAGCCTTTCGTAACACAACCACAATTATCTGCAAGGAATGTCCAAAGCGTCTTGGGCTAATTTTTTCCTGTTGAACGCAGGTTTTAGCAAGACCGTTGGAGTTACAATGGGTTTTGTAGCCAGTTTATGTTCCAATTCATTCTTTGAAAATAGTTGACCTCTTTGTGGTTGAGTCTAGGTTCTAGCTAAACAGTTTTTAAACCCAGATTGCAATCATGAGCACATACGTACCTCTTATCTCTTCCGGTGTCGCCGGACCCCTTGGCGTTCTTCATCTTCCCCGCCTCTGGCTAAAAGCATCCCTTGAAGCCACTGGTCAACTCGCCGCCGGTTACCCCGGTTGCGGCAAAGGTTATGACCAAATGGTTCTCGATGGACTGGGCTTGGATCGACAGGCGACGTTGGACTTTATCAAATCCAGCCGTCCGACCTATCCAGCGTTCGAAGCCTGGGTCAAAGGTCAACCTGGAGTGAAGCTCAGCAAGGCTTCCGTGCAAAAGCTGAATCTTTCGATCCAAGGCTATATCCACGATGACGGCACACGAAAGGGAATCCTCGCAGCAAGTAATCTTGCCGATGATTGTTCTGTTTTCCCTGATGCGATCAACCTGAACAACCTTGACGACTGGAGCGAGTTCCATTCTGCGGTGTTGAAGTAATTTTCCTAGGTTTCATCGCCGGAGGTTGGATTATCCCGACTTCCGGCTTTTTTGTCCCCTTGAATTCGGATTGCCACGGTTCTGGAGCACTCTTAGTATCCCACCTCGCCTTAGCTTGTCTTGGGAGCCGGTTACCTCTATGAAGCATCACTTGGACTTTGAAAAGCCGATCGTCGAACTTCAGCGCATGCTTGAAGACCTTCGCGCACACCCCGAGACCCATTCCTTAAAGATCAGCTTAGAGGATGAGATTTCGATGATCGAAAAAAAGATTGAGGAAACGCGTCAGGAGATTTTCTCAAACCTGACTTCATGGCAACGGGTTCAGTTAGCGCGTCATCCCAAGCGGCCTTTTTCACTGGATTATCTGAAGCTCGCATTCAGTGGTTTTTCAGAATTGCACGGGGATCGTTTATTTCTTGATGATCACGCGATTGTAGGTGGATTTGCGTTTTTGAAGAAACGCAAGGTGCTGGTGATCGGCACCCAAAAAGGGCGTGATACCAAGGAGAACATCAAACGGAATTTTGGCTCCGCTCACCCGGAAGGGTATCGTAAGGCACTGCGCCTCATGAAGCTCGCCTCGAAATTTGGCATCCCCATCATAACTTTAATCGATACGGCGGGTGCATTTCCGGGCATCGGGGCGGAGGAACGTCACATTGCCGAGGCCATCGGGGTGAACCTTCGCGAGATGATGCTTTTAGAGGTGCCAATCATCGCTGCGGTTATCGGGGAGGGAGGCTCCGGAGGTGCTCTGGGAATTGGAATTGCGGACCGAGTGTTGATATTGGAAAACGCTTACTATTCTGTCATCAGCCCTGAAGGCTGTGCGGCGATTCTGTGGAAGGATCGTGCAGCCGCACCGAAGGCGGCGGAAGCTCTCAAAATAACTGGAAAACAACTTCTTGATCTCGGACTAGTAGACGAGATAGTGCCCGAACCCATGGGTGGGGCTCATCAAGATCCGGCTGTTACCAGTGATAATCTGCAGCAAGCACTCATAAAGCACCTCGATTCCGTCTCGAAACTTTCCGTCAAGGATCTGCTGGCGGCCCGATATGCGAAGTTTCGGGCTCACGGTCATGTGCTGGAAGTGGCAAGTAATGCTGCCTAGTCATGCTATATCCATTGGTCTTTGAGCCGATTTTGCAGCACCGCATTTGGGGCGGGCGATCCCTTGAAACGCTTTACGGCAAAAACTTGCCCCCGGGCTCCCAGATTGGCGAATCCTGGGAAATTTCGGATCGCCCGGATGCCGTCAGCATCATTTCAAACGGTTCGCTTGCCGGCAAATCCTTGCGATGGTTGATGGAGAACCATCTCGTTGAATTAATGGGTAAGGCTGAAGCGTTAAACGGTAGGTTTCCGTTACTCATTAAAATCCTCGACGCTCGGGAGAAGCTTTCACTCCAAGTGCATCCTCCAGCACGTTTGGCAGCCGAATTGAATGGCGAACCAAAAACAGAAATGTGGTATTTCGCTCAAGCCGAGCCTGATGCGGAAATCTTTGCCGGTCTGAAGGCTGGGGTGACGGAGCCAGATTTCACCACCAAAACCCATGATGGAACGGTAGCCGATTGTTTCCATCGAATTCCAGTCCGCCAAGGGGATGCCATGTTTTTACCAAGTGGCCGTGTGCATGCTCTTGGGCAGGGAATGGTCATTTTTGAGATCCAACAGAATTCTGACACGACCTATCGGGTGTTTGATTGGAATCGAATCGACTCTGAAGGTAAAACCCGCGATCTACACATTGAACAATCCCTGCGTTGCATCGATTTTGAGGATGTAGAACCGAGCTTGGTTCAAGTTGACGAACCGCTAGAAGTCAATGGAGTCCGGATATCCACTCTTGTGGATCATCAGGTTTTTCGAGTCGACCTTGTGGAAGCCCAAACCTCTGCAACCCTGCAGTATTCCTTGGACCGCCCTCTAGTTGTCGGAGTTGTCACCGGAAATGCCTCCATCCAATTCGGTGGGGAGCAGATCGACCTTTCGACAGGGAAGTTTTCACTCATCCCGCCAAACCTCCCCCAAGTCGATTTGATCGTCAACGCGCAGTCCAGATTGCTCCTAGCTTCACCACGCTGAACTAATACATTAGTTCCGGTGACGGTTTCTATCGAGCAAAACTGCGCCTAAAATCACCAAGCCCAAGACGACTTTTTGGGTGTAACTCTCAACATTCGTTAAATTCATTCCGTTCTGGATTACGGCGATTGTAAATGCCCCAGTTAGCGTCCCAAACATTTTCCCCTCACCTCCGTTGAGGCTGGTTCCACCCACTACCACAGCAGCAATGACGTAGAGTTCATACATATTGCCGTAGGTTGGAGAGCCGCTCTTGAGTTGGGATGCCATGATCACGCCTCCCAGTCCAGCGAGTAATGCACTACCGATGTAAGCGAACATCAACACCCGATTAACAGGAACTCCCGAAAGTCTTGCCGCCTCGCGATTTCCTCCCACAGCGTACAGATAACGTCCCTGCTTCATTCGTGACATTAGAATGTGAGCCAAGAAATAAAGGATCAGCATCAAGACGACCGCGTTAGGTAAATCAAAAAAGTCTGCCCCACGGCCTAACCAAACAAACGAGTCGGATATTTGGTAAATGGATTGGCCTTTGGCGATAATGTATGCGAGTCCGCTTCCAACCAACATCATCGCTAGAGTGACGATAAATGGTGGGATAGAAAACCGGGTGATCATTAATCCCGAGAACACCCCGGTAACGCCGCAGAGCAAGATCGCAGCAACGCAGGCGAGGATCATCCCAGTTGTTGTCGCATTCACACCACCTGCGAAATCACGAATGAATTTAGCGGCAAGCACCGCTGATAGGGCAATCAAACTGCCGACCGAGAGATCAATTCCACCCGTGATAATGACAAGCGTCATGCCTATCGCCACGATTGCAATGACAGCGATCTGATTTGCGATGTTAAGTAGATTGTCTGACTTTAGAAAATTAGGCCAACGATAGGTCTCTGGGGTGATTACTCTGGGGGATCCAATCGCTGGAAAACTCGTCTGTAAATCAGAGAATAATAACCAGCCTCCCGTGACTTGTGTGCAAGCAATAGCATCGAGCTTTTCGCCATTGCCGACGATCTGCTGAAGCGATTCACGGGCATCCTTTGGTTCCCCTTTGACGTTTCCGAGAATTCGAGCCCCTGCTGCCATGAGGTCGTGCTCTAGTTTTTTTGAGAATGCGGGATCTCCAGGGTGGTCGCTAGTAACGATCAAGACTCGAGGTGCATTCTTAAAATCCTGCAGGATCGAAGTAGCGACTAGCTTCGCGGCAGTTTCTCCTGTAGGGGATTGTTCCGTATAGGTCACCGCACTGAAGAACGCCCCGAGCAATAAAAGGACTAGAACCATGCCGTAATTGGTGACGAATCTGGAAAATGAAGGTTTCATCTGTTTATGCGACAGCGAGTTGCATGATTTGTTCCTGAGTCGCTTCCCGGGCATCTTGGATTTCCCCAGTCACTCGCCCCTCGTGCATGACAAGAATTCTGTCAGCCATTCCGAGAACCTCCGGAAATTCTGAGCTTATCATGATCAAGGCTTTCCCAGCAGCGGCGAGTTCATTCATCAGGAGATAAATCTCATACTTTGCGCCGACATCGATTCCACGCGTTGGCTCGTCAAAGATCAACACCTCGCAATTTCGAGCCAACCATTTTGCCAAGACCACCTTCTGTTGATTGCCGCCGGAGAGGTGGTTGGAAATTTGTTCCCGATGAGCTACTTTGATCTTCAACACTTCGATGTAATGATCGAGTTTCTTTTGCTCCTGACGTTGGTTTATAAATCCTTTGTCAGAGAGCCAAGTTAGATTTGGGAGGCTAAAATTTTCTCGAACGGAGTGTTTGAGGATCAAACCTTGTAGTTTTCGATCTTCGGTAAGCAGTCCAATCCCTGACGAGATCGCCTCTTGCGGAGAACTGTTTTCCAGTTCCTTGCCGTCTAGTACGATTCTCCCCTCTTCACGAACATCGGCTGCAAAAATTAACCTAGCGGTCTCCGTGCGGCCGGCACCTACCAGCCCTGTCAACGCAAGGATTTCGCCCCGACGTACCGAGAACGAGACGTTCTGGACAGCGCGTCCGCGACTCAGACCAATGGCTTCTAGTCTTGTAGGTCCGATCGCACAATTGCGTTTGGGAAATTCATCCTTCAGATCACGGCCTACCATCATTTCGATCATCTGGTTTCGAGTGATTTGATCAATAGGTCGATCCCCGACATTAGCTCCATCCCGTAGAACTGTCACCCGATCGGCGATGGCGGCAATCTCACTGAGCCGATGACTAATATAGATGATCCCTATTCCCTGACTCCGGAGTTCTCGGATTATTTCGAACAATCTACCCACCTCGTAGGAGGTTAAAGAAGCACTGGGTTCGTCCATCACGATGATGCGAGCTTGGAGCACCAGTGCTTTTGCGATTTCTACGAGTTGTTGTTGTGCAGTACTGAGGTTTCGGCAGGGAACGTCAATATCGATCTCGACACCCATCCGTTTGAACAATTTTCCCGCAGACTGACGTTCCTGTGCGTGGGATAAAAAACCGACCCGAGTGGTTTCATGACCTAGGAAAAGGTTCTCCACCGCAGTTAGGGCGGGAACCAGATTGAACTCTTGATAAATGACTGCAACTCCCGCGTTCCTAGAATCTTTGAGTGAATTAAACGGAACTTTACAACCCTGAATTAGGATTTCGCCTTGATCTGCCTCAACAGATCCTCCGAGCACCTTCATCAAAGTGCTCTTACCCGCTCCGTTTTCTCCAAGCAAAGCCAGAACTTCGCCAGCTTTCAGCGTTAAGCTGACACCTCGCAGGGCCTGCACACCAGGGAATGACTTCCGAATCTCCCGCATTTCGAGGAGGGGAGGAGGTTCGATCATAGAAATAACCGCTGGGCAACCTTGGGATACGTTAGACTATTACTTGAGTTCAGGATCTTTCTGAGCGTCTGACTTGCGGTAAAGCCGAGTAGGAATAAGTGTTTGGGCGGGCAACTTCTCACCCTTAGAATGACGGATGATCGACTCAACAATTTGAATCCCCATTTTATCAGGAAACTGAATCGGGTCTGCATAGATCTTTCCATCCTTAATGGCTTGTTTTCCCTCGGGTTGTCCGTCAAATCCGACAATTACTATTTGAGTTTTCCCAGCTTTCTCGAGAGCCGCTCGCGCCCCTAGCGCCGATGGATCATTGATCGCAAAAATGCCCCGCAAGTCGGGATGGCTTTGTAGGGCGTCTTCTGCCGCTTTGTATCCCATATCTTTGGCTCCACCACTCTCTAGTTCGGTCACGATCTCGATTTTAGCCTTGGCTCCTGCATTGTGAGCGTTGATCGCTTCCCGGAAACCATTCACTCGTAGAATACAAGATTCAGCCTGCTTAAAATGAAGAACCGCGACCTTACCTCCGACCTCACCCAAAGCCTCGATCATCGCTTCTGCCCCGTGTTTCCCACCGCCGAAATTGTCTGAGGCAATTTGCGTTGCGAGCTTCACTCCGGGCTCATTGCAGGGAATATCAACTGTGAAAACAGGGATGCCTGCAGCGTTCGCTTCTTGAATCACGGGAATGATCGACTTGGAGTCGCAGGGGCTTAGAACAATCGCGCTGACTTTCTTTACAATGAAGTCCTTGATCTGATTGCTTTGCTTTGCAACGTCCTTGTCCCCGCTCACCACGATAGTTGTATACCCGTGCTTTTTTCCCTCGGCTGTAATGTTGTCGCCGATGACTTGAAAGAATGGATTATCTAGGCTGAGCAAAGAGACACCGATCGACCCCCGACTTTTCAAACCAGTTGCCGCATCATCAGTGTTCGAAGATTTGCCACAACCGACGAGAAGCGCGAGGGTGCAGAACAGGAGTGTTTGAATTCTGTGTTTCATGGTGATCAGGTTGAACCTCATTAAAGGTTAAAAGGTTGGGTGGGAATAGTTTTTTTTACAGAAAGTAGATGTGGCTGATTTGGATGATTACTTCGATGTGATCAAATCCTAGAGCATCAAGATCTTGCCTCAACTGCGGGCCTTGGATAGCTTGGTAGCTGTAGTTTTATGCCCGAATCTTACATTCAAAACCTTTTTGCGGATCGTATCGGTGGAGCCCAATACGGAAAGTCTACAGCCATCTACAAGTTTGAGAAAATAAAGCGGGCAAAACGGGCCGCGCTTATAGCTAATCCGGGAGCAGAAATCATCGACATGGGGGTCGGTGAACCGGATGAAATGGCGTTCCCACAGGTCGTGGCCAAGTTACACGAGGAGGCGTCAAAACCAGAAAACCGTGGGTATGCAGATAACGGGGACTCAGTTCTGAAACAGGCTGCCGCCCGTTACATGGAAAATGTTTACGGAGTCTCGGGCATCGATCCTGAAACTGAGGTCATGCACTCAATCGGTTCGAAAGCCGCACTTTCGATTCTTCCTGCGGTTCTAATCAATCCCGGAGAATACGTGATCATGACAACTCCGGGCTATCCCGTATTCGGCACTCACGCCAAATATTATGGGGGTTGCGTTCACAATCTACCCTTACTAGAAGCTAACGGTTTTCTTCCAGATCTTGGGGCGATTCCAAAGGAGGTGTTAAGCAAAGCTAAAGTATTGGTGCTGAATTACCCAAATAATCCAACGGGTGCGAGTGCCACTCCTGAGTTTTTTGCTGAGGTGGTTGCCTTCGCTAAAAGAAACCATCTCGTCGTAGTGCACGATGCAGCTTACACATCATTAGTCTTCGATGGAAAACCGTTGAGTTTCATAGCCACACCGGGAGCTAAAGATATTGGAGTTGAACTTCATTCCACGAGCAAGACCTTTAACATGACAGGTTGGCGTTGCGGATTTGTTGTGGGGAATCCGCTGCTTGTGAAAGCTTACGGGGACGTCAAAGATAACACCGATTCAGGGCAATTCCTCGCGATACAGCACGCGGCAGCTTTTTGCTTTGATCATCCAGAAATAACCCAAAAGATCGCAGCAAAATACTCACGTAGAATGGATGCGTTAGTTGCATTGTTAAGGAAGGTGGGATTCAATGCCAACAAACCGAAAGGTTCCTTCTTCCTTTATGTCAAAGCACCTACAGCCGCGATCAAACCTGATGGGTCACGGATCCTGTTCGGGACCGGAGAAGCCGTTTCCCAATGGTTAATCACTGAAAAACTGATTTCAACCGTTCCATGGGATGACGCCGGTGCCTACTTACGTTTTAGTGTGACCTTCGTCGCGAAGGATGCTCAGGATGAGGATCGTGTGCTGTCAGAAATCGCACGTCGATTCGGGGATGTTCAGTTCACTTTCTGAGAGAACCAACCTATTCCGCAATCACCTGATCAATAGGAGCCACTCCCTAAGGGAGTGGAACCGACTTGGTTGGGCGGAGTGGGTTGCTGACACTGTTCCCTACGCAAGTATTCGTCGAGGATGGCAGCGGTAGCCGAGGCACCGCACCGGCTCGCACCAAGATCTCGGACAAGAATGAGTCCGTCCAAATCGCGCACTCCACCGGCAGCTTTGATCTGGACGCGCGCGGAACAGGAGGCTCTCATCAGACGCAGGTCGTGCTCGGTGGCCCCTTGGTAGCCATATTTGCCATCCGAACCTTTGACAAATCCATAACCGGTGGAAGTTTTGACCCAGTCAGCACCGGCACGTTCGCAAATCTGGCAAAGTCTTTGTTTTAAATCATCGCTGGAAAGTCCGCCGCCTCCCCCCACGAGGTAATCGTTTTCAAGGATTACCTTCACCTTCGCACCCCTTTCGTGCGCCTCTCGGCAGATTGTGTTCACCTCTCGCTCTACGTAGTCCCAGTCCCCGCCCATTGCTTTCCCGACATTAATCACCATGTCGATTTCGCTCGCACCATCCTTGCAAGCGATCTCGGTCTCGTAGCGTTTCGATTCAGTGGTGCTATTGCCATGGGGAAATCCAACCACGCAACCTACGATGACGCCGGAGCCATTCAAAACGGCCACCGCTTGGCGCACGGCGTAAGGTTTGATGCAAACAGAAGCCACTTGATACTTCGCAGCTAATTTACACCCGTCCTCTAGTTCTTGATCATTCAGCGTCGGCTGTAACAATGAATGGTCGATCATCTTCGCCAATTCGGAATAGGTGTATTTCATCATCGCGACTAAGGTTAGATCAATTAAAGGTCATTTTCAGTGAGAGCAAAACGAACAACAAATTGTCCCATTCGTCTCCTATGGTTGTTCCATTCCAGCGAGTTTAGCCGAAGCTTCTTCCCACTCGGAGGTTTTACGAGCGAGCTCATCAACCGTTGTTGAAAGCTCTCGGTTGAGGTGGAGAGCGATGCCAGCTTTCGCGTAGGTTTCCGGCTTTTCCATCTCCATCGTCAGTTCCTCTTGCTTGGATTCAAGGTCAGCGATTTCTTTCTCCAATGTTTTTACCTTGTTCTGCCAAGTCCAGATTTCTTTAGCCCGCGCCTGACGTGCCCCAACCTCGACCCGCTTTTCTTCCTTTGTTTTGGTGGGCGGTTTTTCAGACGGGGGTTTTGTCGGAACAGTTTTTGTCGGCTCCCCAGCGGTTAACGCGGCTCTAGCAGAGGTCGCCTTGGTTTTCTCGAGATAATATTGATAATTTCCTGCATAGCGAGTGAGTTTTCCTGCGTTCACATGTACCACATTGTTTCCTAATGCGCGGATAAAATAGACATCGTGGCTGATAAAAATAATGGTCCCTTGATACTGAGTGAGGGCTTCCACTAACGCGTCGATACTGGGCATGTCCAAGTGTGTCGTTGGCTCATCCATCAGTAACAGGTTTGGTGGATTCAACAGTAACTTTACTAATGCTAATCGGCTTTTTTCGCCACCGCTCAGCACATTGACCTTTTTAAAAACATCGTCACCTCGAAAGAGAAATGAACCCAGAACTGTTCGTATATATTGTTCAGTCACACGCTGAGGGGTATCCATCGCCTCTTCAAGAACGGTGCGTTTCATGTCGAGCGTGTCGCCTCTATATTGGGCGAAGTATCCTTCCTTGGCGTTGTGGCCGAGCGTTCGCGTGCCTTGTTGAGGAGTAATGACACCCGCTAAAAGTTTCAGGAGTGTGGATTTTCCGGAACCGTTAGGACCAACAAGAACAGTGCGTTCCCCCCGTTCTGCTTCAAACTCCATCCCAGTATAAACCACATTAGCACCGTAGGCATGATGGATATTCTCCAGCGAAATTACCTTCTGGCCACTCCGCTGGGGTTGAGGGAAGGTGAACCCCAGCGTCTTCGCTTCTGCGACCGGGGCCTCGATCTTCTCCATTCGTTCTACTTGCTTCAACTTGCTCTGGGCTTGTGCTGCTTTGCTGGCTTTGGCGCGAAACCTCACCACAAACTCCATCAGGTGTGCGATTTCTTTTTGTTGATTGTTGTAAGCCGCCAACAGTTGCACTTCTTGAGCAGCCCTCTGTTCGAGATAGTCCTCGTAGGTGCCTCGATATCGGATCAATTTTTGTTGGCGAATTTCGATGATGGAGCCGACAAGTTGATTCAGAAACTCGCGGTCATGAGAAATCATCAAAATCGCACCAGGATAGTACTTTAGATAGTCTTGAAACCACAGCAACGTCTCAAGATCGAGATGGTTGGTGGGTTCATCCAACATCAACAAATCAGGCTCCTGAACTAGCAACCGACCTAGGTGAGCTCGCATCACCCAGCCACCGCTGAGTTCGCGTGCGGGGCGATCATAATCTTTTTCTCGAAACCCCAGGCCAGCCAATATTTGTTTCGCTTTTGCTTCAAACGAATATCCGCCTAGCGAGTCATACTCTTGTTTAGCCTCGTCCCTTTCCCACTCCTCTGAAGCTTCACGCATTTTCTTCCTAGCCGCGACGAACTCATCTGAGATCGCAGTTGCTAATTCGATCACCGTCTCGTCTCCTACAGGTGCGCTTTCCTGCGGGAGAAACCCGACGGTGGATCCACGTTGAAAATGGATGGTTCCTTCGTCAGGTTCGTCAGTCTTTAAGACGAGCGAAAAGAAAGTCGATTTACCGGCTCCGTTCGGGCCAACCAACCCGATTCGATCTTCTCGATTGACTTGGACATTTGCTTCGGAAAAGAGGACGCGGCCACTGAAAGATTTAGAAACTCCTGAGATGGTGAGCATGTGCTTACTTAAAACTAATACTGATGAACGAAAAAGCGGCAGTATTTCTGCCGCTTTTTGAAATTATTTGTTAAATGTTCGGCGACCCAGTCGGCTCTGGCATGTTTGGAACCCAAACCCCGTTACCGAAGTGCTACGAACCAGTGAGAGTCAAGAACTTGGCACCACCGTTGTGCGTGTTTTGATTCCAATAAGGCCGTTTCACTCATCCAACAGATCTTGTTCTGGCTAAACAGAAACACTTCAAGAATGACCGCTGAATGCCGTCGGGATTTACATTATCAAATTCTCATCATTTGGCAAATGATCCGTTCTGAACGGATTTCACCTAACTAGGTGGGCAGTATCAGCGACTAAATGTCCCTCGGTCGGAGTGGGGGAAACTTTCTGTAGATCTGAAAAAAATAGTGAAGCTGGCGAAATACTATGTGAACCGCTGAATCCGCCACACCCGCATGTGAAAGTCAGGATTAGGCCGGTTATCGCCAATTTGACCACCTTCCAACTCGTTGTCATAGGGCGAATGTAAGTCTGTTTCGCTCCAGTGCAACCCTTAATCGATCTTTGGCTGGGTCACAACACGGGTTCAAGATTGACGGAGGCAAATGGGTTTCTAAGATAGTTGGATTGAAGCCACCTATGAGTCAGAAACCTGCGATTCCAACGACTAATATCATCTCCATGCAACAGGAGGGAAGGGTGTTCCATCCGGACAAGAGTTTTTCAAGCGGGGCTCATATCAAGTCGATGGCACATTATAAACGACTCTACCGCGAGTCGATCGAACAGCCTGAAAAATATTGGGCCCGGGAAGCAAAGAACGAATTGGTTTGGATGAAGCCTTGGAAAAAGGTAATGCAATTTAAGGCACCCAACGCCCAGTGGTTTACCGGTGGGCAGCTCAATGTTAGCGCGAATTGTCTCGATCGGCATTTAAACACCCCGACGGCAAACAAAGCTGCAATCATTTGGGAGGGGGAGCCCGTGGCAACTGGTAAACCCAGTGAAGCGCGAGTGTTGACTTATCGCCAGTTGCACCGCGAGGTTTGCCTGTTCGCCAACGTTCTCAAAAAGCACGGGGTTGGCAAAGGTGATCGGGTAATAATCTACCTCCCGATGATTCCTGAAGCGGCGATTGCAATGCTTGCCTGCACCCGGATCGGCGCAATCCATTCGGTGGTTTTCGGTGGGTTCAGTGCCCAATCAGTCGCCGACCGAATTTTTGATTGTCAGGCAAAGATGGTGATCACCGCCGACGGCGGGTTTCGCCGTGGATCGGTAGTTCCTCTCAAGAAAAGCGTTGATGAGGCACTGATTCTTAAGGAAGCGGGCGGTCAGTTGCTCGCCAAAACCATTGAGAAAGTCGTGGTGGTCCGCCGAACTCAAAACCAAGTGGACATGGTATCAGGGAGGGATTTCTTGTGGCATCAGGAAATGGAGACAGTTCCAGCCACTTGTCCACCAGCCAAAATGGACAGCGAAGCTCCATTGTTCATTCTCTATACGAGCGGTTCAACCGGAAAGCCCAAGGGGATTCTGCACTCCACAGCGGGGTATCTGTTGGGTGCAAAAATGACCTCAAAGTATGTGTTCGATCTACGGGAGACCGACGTTTACTGGTGCACCGCAGACATCGGCTGGGTTACGGGCCATAGTTATGTCGTGTATGGCCCCTTGGCGAATGGTGCCACGAGCCTCATGTATGAGGGTGCACCAAATTTCCCTGAGCCTGATCGTTTTTGGCGGATCATCGCTAAGTACAGTGTGACCGTTTTTTACACCGCACCCACTGCGATTCGAGCTTTCATGAAATGGGGTGTCGAATGGCCGAATAAACACGATCTCAGCTCGCTTCGCTTATTAGGATCAGTAGGAGAACCCATCAACCCGGAGGCTTGGATGTGGTATCATGAAGTCATCGGTGGCAAGCGATGCCCGATTGTAGATACTTGGTGGCAGACGGAAACAGGGGCCATTATGATCACGCCATTACCGGGGGCGACGCCTACAAAACCAGGTTCCGCGACTCTTCCATTTTTCGGAATCTTGCCAGAAGTCGTCGATGATCAGGGGCGAAAAGTGCCAAAGAATTCTGGCGGCAAACTCGTCATTCGGCAACCGTGGCCCAGCATGTTGAGGGGCATCTGGGGTGATCCGATACGATTTAAGGAAACTTACTGGAGCGAAGTAAAGGGGAGTTATTTCACAGGCGATGGATGCCGACAGGATAAGGATGGCTATTTCTGGATCGTCGGCCGAATCGACGATGTCCTCAATGTTGCAGGTCATCGCATAGGAACTGCAGAGGTCGAAAGTGCTCTGGTGAGTCATCCCGGTGTTGCTGAAGCGGCAGTCGTTGGCCGTCCAGATTCTTTAAAAGGCCAAGCATTAGTAGTTTTTGTAACCCTCAAAACAGGGTATAAAACTCATCCAGGCCTCCGTGATGAGTTGCGCCAACATGTCGGAAAAGAGATCGGGCCAGTCGCCAAACCAGATGACATCCGGTTTGCTGAAGCTTTACCCAAAACAAGGTCAGGCAAAATCATGAGGCGTCTTCTGAAACAAATTGCCGCTGGAGGGGAAATCAAAGGAGACACCACGACGCTGGAGGATCTGAGTGTGTTGGAGAAACTTGGATCGAGCGAGGATTAGCTTTTTCATCGACATCCCTATTGCACAAAAATAGATCATCAGACGATTACTTTCACAGACCCATACCCATCTCTTAATCCCACTATCATGAGTTACGAAAAACGAATTCAAGAGCTAGGCATCGAATTACCACCAGCTCCAAAACCCATCGCTGTTTATAGGCCGCTGGTCTGTGTTGGCAACATGGCTTATGTCTCGGGACACGGGCCCCTGAGGTCAGATAAAACGCTGATTACTGGCAAGGTCGGACTGGACTTGGATTTGGCGGCAGGCAAACTCGCTGCCCGCCAAGTTGGACTGGCAATCCTTGCGACTCTCCGGAGCGAACTAGGGTCCTTGGACCGAGTGTCTCGCCTGATCAAGGTTTTAGGTTTGGTGAATTGCCCTGCAGATTTTCGTGACCATCCAGCTGTTATTAATGGTTGCAGTGAGTTGTTTGCCGATGTTTTCGGTCGGGAAAATGGGATTGGTGCCCGGAGTGCGATTGGCGCCGGTTCTTTGCCTGGTGATATCACGGTTGAGATCGAGGCCATTTTTGAACTGCAGACATGAATCGTCCTTGGTTCGAAGTCGATGAGGTTGAGAACTTAGAATCACCCGCGCTTTTAATCTACAAAGAACGGGTTGAAGCCAACATCGATCTGATGCTTCGAATGGCAAACGGCAACCCCAATCGACTGCGACCCCATGTGAAGACTCACAAGATGGGGGAGTTGGTAAAGTGGCAAGTTGAGCGGGGGTTAACCCAATTTAAATGTTCGACTATCACCGAGGCAGAAATGCTCGGCGAAATAGGGGTGGAACATGTTCTCCTAGCCTATCCAATGATCGGACCCAACATCCGACGATTTCTTCGGCTAACCCAGCAATTTTCTTCGACGCGTTTTGCGTGTATCGTGGATAATAACGATTCAGCAACAATGTTGGCAGAAGAGGCCAACAGGGCCGGACTGTCAGTGGAGGTGCTCCTTGATATCGATTGCGGCATGCACCGTACTGGCGTCTCTCCCGATCGTGCAGCGTTAGAATTATACCGTCGATTAGCTTCGACTCCCGGACTCGTCGCAGGTGGAATTCATTGTTACGATGGTCAGATCAACCAATCAGATAAGTCCGAACGAGAGGTCGCGTGTCGGGCCGCCTTCGAACTGGTTTGGAAGCTAGTAGAAGCAATTCAGATCGCAGAACTACCACTCCCCAGAATCGTGGTTGGAGGCACCCCCTCTTTCCCGATTCATCTCAAAGACCCTCGGTTGGAATTGAGTCCCGGAACGCCCTTGCTTTGGGATTTTGGCTATGGGGATCGGTTTCCAGATACGCCTTTTGTTCCCGCAGCTGTACTGTTGTCTCGTGTCATCAGTCGCCCTAGACCCGGGGTTGTCTGCACGGATTTAGGCTACAAGGCCGTAGCCTCAGAAGCACCGCACCCTAGGGTGAAATTTTTAAATCTAGTTGAAGCTGAACCAACCATGCATAGCGAAGAGCACCTTGTGCTGAAGGTGCCGATCGGTTCCGAGCCACCTGTGGGGACCGTTTTATATGGGATACCGCGCCACGTTTGTCCGAGCGTTGCCCTCTATGATGAGGCTGTTCAAATCCAAGCAAGGAAGGCCGTTGGACGGATTAAAGTCTCTGCTCGAGGTCGCCATCTCACCATCTAAAGTCGATGATCACCGATCCCCACCCAACACTACTTTGGCACGCTCTGTTTGCTGTTGTGTGCTTGGTTGTTTTGATCGCGCGGGCAAAGGTGAGTGCTTTTGTAGCTTTGATTCTGGCCGCGCTTTACGTGGGAATCGTCTCAAAACTTCCCCTGCCGGATGTTGCGAAAGCCTTTGCAGACGGGGTGGGTGGCATATTGGGATCCATCGCGATGGTCGTTGGGTTGGGTGCAGTTTTAGGAAAGATGCTAGAGGTGTCGGGAGGGGCGAGCGTGGTGGCGAATACGCTACTCAAAGTTTTCGGGGAAAGGCATTTGGGATTGGCCATGATGTTTATCGGGCTGACGGTTGGTCTTCCCGTTTTTTTCGGAGTAGGGGTGGTCTTGTTGATGCCAATTGCACTCGCACTTGCTCGACGCCCCGGCGGATCCCTACTTCCAATCGCACTGCCCATGGTTGCCGGGTTATCGGTAGCCCATGCATTGATCCCACCTCATCCAGGAGCGTTGGCTGCCATGGATATTTTGCATGCGAACCCCGGTCGAACAATTATTTTTGCACTGATCGCAGGAGTCCCCGCCGCTTGGTGTGCAGGCCCGGTCTTCGGAAGTTGGGTCGCTCAAAAACTGCCCCCTCCTGATTTAGGCCTCGGTGAGAAGGAAGAATCCTCGCCGATCACCGAAAGGCGGCCCAGTTTC